>DATKVG010000182.1:0-24009 GCA_035530195.1 Bathyarchaeia archaeon
CCCGTACATGCGCAATTTCATAGATCCCGCCCGCGAACTCGTGGCCCACAAGGGGGCCGTACAGACAAATCCCGGTGAGCTTAATGAAGTCCTGCGGCGTTTGCTTGAAAATCCCCAAGATCGCGCCGCACTCGCTCAAAACGGCCGGGAAGCGGTGCGAAAAAATCGGGGCGCAATCCAAAGAACGCTCGACCTGATCGAGCCGTTCCTGGACGTGTGAAATCTAAAGGCGGCCTTGGTGCTCCTCGGCGAAGTCATCGAGGGCCGATTCGATCATCTCGCGGTGGTCTTTTTCGAGCACTTCCCGGTCGATCTTGCGCCGAAACATCCGCCGCCGCTCATGATCCAGCGGGAGCGTCTTGCCTGTGCTGCGGCGGTCTTCGCCGGCGCGCCGGTCCTTCTGCCAGCGTCCGTACCTGTCCCTAAAATATCCCGTCCGGTGCCCTTCCGACATAGCGCGCCCCTCATTTGAACCACACTCAGAATCCAACCGGCGGTGGCAGTATACGCAGCTATGGCGGTACTGTCAATATATAAAAGCGCGTCGACTTTCAGGAGTTTCGACTGGTATACTCCTATTCCCGTAGCAACTCACGAGTTAAAGAAGGAAAGCAGCATGCCGGACGAAATCAAGAGCAAGAATATCACGTGGCATCAGGCGGAAATTACCCGGCAGGACCGGGAGCGGATGAACGGCCATAAGTCGGCGGTGATTTGGTTTACGGGCTTGTCGGGCTCGGGTAAATCGACGCTGGGCCACGCCGTCGAGAAGCGCCTGTTTGAGCTGGGGTGCCGCACCTACGTGCTGGACGGGGACAACGTCCGGCACGGACTCAACAAAAACCTCGGGTTTTCGCCGGCGGACCGGGAGGAAAACATCCGGCGGGTTGGCGAGGTGGCCAACCTGTTCCAGCAGGCGGGCGTTATCGCGATGACGGCGTTCATCTCGCCTTACCGGTCCGACCGGGACAAGGCGCGGGCGGTTGCCGGGGAGAACTTCCTCGAGGTCTATGTCAAGTGCAGCATCGAGGCCTGCGAGAGCCGCGACACCAAGGGCCTGTACAAAAAAGCGCGGGCCGGCGAGGTCAAGGAATTCACGGGCATCAGCGCGCCCTACGAGGAGCCGCTCAACCCCGAGCTCGTGGTATGCACCGACTGCGAGACGCTCGATGAGAGCGCGGAACGCGTAATGGCCCTGCTCCGGCAGCGGGGGATAGTGGCGTCGTAAGACTTACTGTTCCCGCAGCAGGACGTCGCAGGTGAGTTGGGCCTTTTTGAGCAGCTTGCGGAACAACCCGCCTTTTTGCGCTCTTCGACGGAGCATGATAATCATCTTGCGCTGGAGGCGGTAGCGGTCGAGCTTCGGCTTTTTTACCATCACCGGCTTGCCAGCCGCTTCTTCCAAGGGCTTCCACAGCGACTCGGCGGGGTAGCCGACCGTCTTGAGGTCTTCGGGGTCGACTTGTGCGACTACGCGCCGCATCAGTTCGAGCCGCGACGGTTCCGCGAGCAGTTCCTCGACCCACTTTTTCACCGACTTGGTGGTTGGCCTCGAGTGCTGCTTGACGCCGATGGGATCGCCCAGACCTTTTCGCGCCGCGGCGCCACCCTCGCCTTCGCTCTTGCCGTACTCGATGGTCTCCTTCTCGAACGGCACGCCGACGTGGGCGTAGATGCGCTCCATCCAGGTTTCGGGGTCTTTGACGAGGTCCTCATAGCGGACGTGGAAGTTGGGCGCCTCCGTTTGGCGAATAAAGCGCGCCAGCGCGGGCACATACGTCAGGATGATGGGGTTGAAATTGTGCGCCAACTCGTAGTTGCCGTCGAAAAACGAGTTGGCATACGAAGAAAACATGGCCAGCGGGTGGCGCGTGAGCGTGACGTACTTCGCGTCCGGGAACACTTTTGCAAGGAACGGGCCGATCAGCGCGTAGGCGGGGGTTTTGTCGAGGCAGATGGACTTGCTGCTCGTCGAGAGATACCTGCCGTACAGCACGTCGCAATAGGCTCTGCACGCGGCCCAGTAGTCCTTCTCCTTGTTTGGCAGCGATTCCACGAACAGCTTCTGCGACTCTGCCGACAGGATGTGGTCATACGGCGCCTTGTCGACTTTCGCCCAGACGCCCAGATGGGCCAGCGGCGTCATGATGTGCGGCTCCGGCCCGCCCAGGATCATCGAGTGCGAGGACAAAATCCGCTCGAGCATTGTCGTGCCCGATCGCGGGGCGCCTATCAGGAAAAGCATCTTTACGGCCATGAGTCTCTCCAGGAATCTATGCGGTCAAGCGGCTTCTTAGCCACCTTAAACTATGTCGGCGGAAGGCTCATCTTGTCAAATCCGGCGGGTCGTTTTTGACGCGGAAGACGACGGCCCCGCCATGGCGCGCCGTTTCTTCAAGGCAGGGCAGCGCGCGGATCTGATTGATTGCGGCGTTGGAGACGGGCCAGGTTTCAGGGCAATAGACCCACGCCACGCACCACTTCCGCATGAACTCGCCGCGCCATTCGGACGTTGTGTCCGGCCCGAAAAACCTCGCCACGTCCCCTTCCATGGCCGTATAAGGTTGGTCGGACATGTTGAACGAGCCGGTGCCCCAGACTACCCGGTTTGGCCCGTTCAGCGCGACGGCATCGGCGGCCAGGTTGGGCGCGAGAACGATCCCGTCGCCGATCGCACTGATAGCGGCGGCATCGCTGGCCGTCATAATATCGGCATGGTAACCGGCATACGGCGGGCGGGCGCCGTCGGCCTTCTGAAATTGGAACGCCAGCGGCCCCTGGAAAAAGAGCACGGCAGCAAAAAGCGAGCTGATGCCGCAGACGACAAGCGCCACCGTGATCGCCCGGGCACGGGCCGGTTTTTGGGCGCGCAGTCTCTCAATCGCGCTTGCGGATACGATACACAGCGGCAGCCACAGGAAGATCTGCAGGCGTTGCGGCCCAAATTTCAGCCACCAGCCTCCGCCAAACGCCGTGATCGACATCACCAGGAACGACAGCAGCCAAAGGACTATCCAATCGGGGCGCGGGTGCGTGTCATCAGTCACGGTAGTGGCCCTGAAGGGGCTAAACACGTCAGCCTGGGGCATCGCCCCAGTGTCATCAGTCATCACGGTAGTGGCCCTGAAGGGGCCAGACATGTTAGCCTGGGGCATCGCCCCAGGACTGCTGGTTATCGTTTTGTCTAGCCCTGAAGGGGCGTCACAGCAGTTGTCGCGCCCCTTCAGGGCTTTTCCTGTTGTGCCCTCGTATCCTGGGGCGATGCCCCAGGCTGACATGTGGTCGCCCCTTCGGGGCTTCAGGAGCTTCTTGCCAGATCCCCAAACGCCGGCCAAGTTGCCGCATCCGAAATAACGTGTTTTTCTTATAACGCTCCAGGCCATCCCCGCGGCCGCGCCTATGAAGGCCCAATCCGAGATGGCCAGCGCGGCGGCGGCGTCGCGCGCGACCAGGACGTTGCCCCAGTAGACTTGGTACGCGGCGAAAAGTACTACAAACGCCGCGAGATACCCGATGGCGCCGAATGCGAGTGTCTTTTCCAAAAGCGGCAGCCGCGCGGCACGGCGGTAGACTTCGCGGGGTGTGACGAGCAGGTGCAGTACCGCGACGCTGAGGAACGGCGTCAGCCACATCGCCGTGTTGGCCACGTCAATGTGGTTTTGGATAGCGGCTGGATTCGTTTTCATCAGGAGCCACCCGGCGGTGGCGCCGGCAATCCCGGGTACGATGAGCCAGCCGATCGAGAAGGCATAGTTGAGCGGGCGGGCCGGCGGGGTTTCCTGCCAGAGGTAGAGGAAGGCCAGCGCGAGCGTGAACGCGCCATACCGCATGTCGATGAACATGCCGGGCAGGAACAGCAGCCCCGCGAGGACGCGCACGCGGCGGTCGTTTTGCCTGTGCCCTCGAATCAGCAGGGTGAGCGCGCCCAGGCACAGCGCCAGCGAGATCGTGTAGTACAGGCGCGGGAAACACAGAACCGGCTGCAAGTGCGCGCCCTCGAACAACTCGTAGAGCGCGAACCGCCGGAAGTAGTCCGCAAATGCCGGCGCCGGCTGAAGGCCGAGCAGCAGCGTTGCGAAATAAAGAATGCCGCCGAGACCGCCGCTCAGGCAAAACAGCACAAATGGCAGCCGCCAGTTTTGCCGCGCCACTTCGCGCAGGAAAAAATAAACCGCCAGCAGATAAATAAATGCGCCGATGCCGTTGGCGATGAAGTACATTGCAAAATCACTCAGGCCAAGGGCGCGGGCAAGAGCCCCGACCACGCCGTACAGCCACAGGTGTGGCAGCGGGTAGAACTCGACCCCGCTTGTTGCGGCTGATTGGCATGTGGCGTATTGCGACTCGAATCCGTTGAAAAACATGCGCATGCTCTGGAGGAATAGGGCGCTGTCGGGGATATGCAGGCCCGTGGCGGCGTAACCTCGAGGCGGCGCATACGCCAGCCAGAGGCCGATCAGCGGCTGCGTCGACGCCATCGCGAGCGACAGCAGCAACACGGGGGCCGGGACGATGTTGAGCCACTTTTTCATCACGAAAGCAACGCCTTGATTTGTGCCGGGGAGACTTTTCGGTTGCGTTGGATGCGGCGCCGCTCGCGCAGGGCATGCGGCCACAGGCTCAATACGCGAACGCCCGCCGCGGCAACCTGGCCCGCGGCGTAGAGTGCGCCGCGCTCGGCCCTGGCGGCAGAAAACAGCCTGCGGATCTGGTGGATTCGCTCGCGCATGATGTCAGGAGCGTATCGTACGAGCAGCGGGGCCGGCATGTTTTTAATCACGAGCAGGGCGTGGTTGACGCAGCACTCGCGGGTGCGTTTGAGTGTGCTGCCACCAAGGCTCGCCGACCCGACGTGCCACGCGACCGCCTCGTGCACAAACACGGCTTTAAAACCGGCGAGCCGCGCGCGGAAACTGAGGTCGCTGTCGGAGAAATACGTGCCAAACCGGCAATCAAACAGGCCGACGCGATCAAAAACTTCGCGCCGATACAGGCCCGCCGCCGCGCTCACGCCGAACACCTCGTCAGAATAAGCAAAATCCGCGTGTGGCGACATGAACCCAATGGATTCAGGCCGGCCGTTTGCCCGCTGCCTGTCGCCGGCGCTGTAAATAACGCCGGGCTGGTCGCGCCAGAGGATCAGCGGCGCGAGGAGAGCGGCGCCGGATTGTTCCGCGGCGGCCATCAGTCGTCCGATGCAATCGGGGTACAGCGTAATGTCGTTGTTGAGGAGGAACACGTAATTCGAGGCGGTGCGCACAATCCCCGCGTTGACGGCGGCGCAAAACCCGCTATTTTGTTCGAGCTGCAGCACGGTTGCCCAGGGAAACCGCTCGCGCACCATATCGGCGGTCCCGTCGGTCGAGGCGTCATCGACCACCAGGGTGTCGACCCTGCCCAGCGTTTGCGATTCGATCGAGTGCAGGCAATCGGCCAGCAACTGTTTGCCGTTCCAAGACGGAATGACCACGCTGATGTCGCTACGCACGGCCAATCCTCCGGACGTACGCGCTGAACCCGGGGACCCGTTTCAGTCGCAGCATGTTGGCGAGGAAATCGACGTCGAACGCGTCAAGAAACGGCGTGTACCGGATCAAGGTGAGGTAGCTTGCGGCGAAAAACACCGCGCAGCCCGCCGCGACGGCGGCGTTGGGCAGCCTGCCGGTCATACCCGTGCTCAGCAACTCGCCCGCAATGCAGCCTGCCAGGCCCGGCAACGACGCAACCGCCGGCCACAGCAGGCTGAGCCGGAGAATTTCGACCGCGCCGACCCCGGCCACGGGGCCCATCGCCCGCAAGAACCACGCGCACGACAACGCCATGGCCAGGGAGGTGCCGAGGGAGATTCCGTAGAAACCCACCGTCAACAAAAGCGCGAGCGTAAACCCGATGTTGCCCACTGTTGCGATAATGCCGGCTTTCATCTGAACGTCGGGCCGCCCTTTTCCGAGCGCGACGCTTACGCCGGCGCCGGGGATGACGTTGGCGAGGTAGCTGGCGACGAGAATGCGCATCACCCACGCGGCGGTGTCGACGCCGTCGATGTCGCCCACCCACGTGCGGATGAGCGGCCCCGCCGCGCCGCCCAGATACGCGACCAGCGGCACGGTAAGCGCGGCGACGTATTTCGACGAAAGGACATAAAGCCTGCGCAGCCGCTCGTCGTCGCCGCGCGCATCGAGATCGGACGCGGCCGGTATGATGGCGCTCAGCAGCAGCGCGGGCGCCTGCCGCATTTTGCCGGCAAGCTCCTCGCCGATTCTGTACACGCCCACGAGGCCCAACGCGCCGTACGCGGCGAACACGACGGCCTTGTCGGTTTGAAACAGGATCAGGTTGGATAGTTTCGCCACCTGCGTCCGCCACCCGTAGGAAAACAGTTCGCCAAACGCCCGCCGCGTGATTCTACCCGGCGAGACGCGCAGGTGGGGCGCCAGCCAAAACGCGGAGATGACGCACGCGACGGCAAAAAAGGCAAACACAACGCCGTTGGTGTACAACAGGCCGCGCACGCCGTGGCCCCGTTCGAGAAACACGACGGTCGCCGCGACTTTCAGCAGCGACGAGGCGACGCTGATGGCGTTGGTGACGCCCATCCGCTGCAGGCCGGTCTGAATCGAGCTGAACGCGGCCACGGGCGTCGACGCCGCGTACAGCACGAGGCCCCACCGCAACAGGAACCGCACCTCGGCTACGGTAGCGGCGTTGGCCGAATCCAGCGCGGCGCCGGGATAGAAGACGCCGATGAGGCGGATCAGGCCGTCGATACAGGGCCAGCCGACCGCGACGATGGCGAAGCCGAGCACGAGATAGAAAAAAAAACCCGTGCTGACGATGGCGGAGAGGGCGGGGGTGTCGCGTTTTGCGGCGTATTGGGCGATGTACTTCGAGAAGCCGCTGCCCAGGCCGAAATCAAGCAGCGTGAAATAGCTCGTGAACAGGCCCACCAGCGCCCAGGTGCCGTACGCCGCCAGCCCCACCTTGGGCACGATGTACGCCGTCAGTAGCAGGTTGACCAGCGCCTCCCACAGCCGGCCCCCCGCGTTGTACGCGGTGTTGCGGGCGATTGTTTTGCCCACGGCCCGTGCCGGCGCGGCGTCAGTCATACAGGACCTCGTAGATGTCGACCATCTCGCGGCCGCGGCGCCGCGGGCGTGGCAAATCGAGACGCTTGGCCAGCCGGTAATGGCGAGGGTCGTGGCGCCACTCCTTAAGCATGCCGAGAAACGGTGCTTCCAGTCCCGGCGATTCCTTGATGTAATTGGCAGGCGCCATGATCCATTTCACGCCGTGAAGGCGCATCCAGTCGAGCCGGTCCTGCGCATCCGCCGAAGCCAGCCGCCGCAACGGCTCGTCGTTCTGCCACGACCGGCCAGTCAGGTAATAGGTGCGCCGGTCCAGCGTGAGGACGAGGTCTTCAGGCGGCACGTGTTTGTTGATCCAGTCGAATGCGGGGTATCGCTCGACTCTTCGTTCGAGATACTCATCGCGCGATTCGACTCCCAGCGCCGCGCGGATTTTGAAATGGTTGGCGCCGCCTGCGAGTGTCAGGCCGAACAGGAACACGGCCGCCAACACGGGGATAGTAACAAGGCGCAGCGATCGCATCCGCACCACGCCCGCCGCGCCCACTACCATCATCGGCGCAAAAAACGGGAGTATATAACGCGCCAGCCGCTGGAAAAAATAAAAGGCCGTAACGCCCAGCGCGCTGAACAGGCCGAGCCGGCGCGCCTTTTTCCCGCCCGCGAACAGGCCGGGTATCCCCAGAATAAGCACCAGCCCGCCCGGCGATTTCGACCAGCCGTCGAACATGCCCGGCCGCATCACGATGTTCCAGGGAAACATCAAAAAATCGCGCAGGCCGACCGTTTTGATGGACTCATGCGCGGCCAGCGCGGTGATGTCCCGGTGTTGCATGACGGCTCCGTCAAACACCGAGGCAAAGAACGGGTAGACCGGATTGCCTGTGACGACCGCGCTGCGGATCAGCCATGGAGACGCGGCTATCAGGGCTGCGCACGAAAACCACACCACGGTGCGCAATCGCTCGTGCCGCCCGTAAATGAAACCTGCCGCGGCCAGAACCGCGCAGACGAGATAGCCCGTGTGCCGGACGCCGCACGACGCGCCCGCGAGTACGGCCGCCACCAGCAGCCACTCGGCACGACGTTCATCCGACCACGCGCAGAACGCGGCGAGCGCCGCGAGCGTGAAACCGGCGAAGGCCAGATCGATGGAAGGCGCGGCCGCCTGATCGACAAATATGGGGGCGGTTGCCAGTATGGCAGCGGAGATGAGGCCGCAGGCGCGGCCCTGGATGCGTCTGCCCAGAGCATACGCGGCGCCGCACGCCATGGCGGCAAACCACCAGTTGAGCAGGCCGAGCCCGATCTCGCCATCGGAGTAGTACGCCTGCGCAAACAGGACGTGCAGCAGGTTGGGGTACCCGGAGTACTCATTGCCCGGCACGACGCCGATGCGGCCCTCGCGCGCGTAGTCCGCCGGCAATGCCGCATGCGCCACGGCCGCATCCCAGCCCGTCACCGGGGCGAATGCGCTGATCAGAGACAACCCCAGCGACCCAAAAACGGCGGCGAGGCTCAGATATTCGACCAGGGTGAGAGGCTCGGGATTGTTGGCGAGAGCCGGCGCCGTTTCAGACTTCTTGCGGGCGAAAATCTCGTACGCGAGCCACACGGCCGCGGCGAGAACGAGGATCAACTGCGACAGCCCGAGCGATACGCTTCCGGCCACGAGTACGACGGCGGCACAGGCGGCGAATCCTGTATACAGCCGGAAAACCAGGCCTTCCACACCCGAGAACGATTTCCCCCGGAGCAGAAACGCGCCCAAACCTGCCGCGACAATGACCAAAACCGCAACTGACATGTCTGTCTCGTTTTAAGCCCGTTCCCACCGGCTTCAGGCTACGCGCGCATTATGCCACGCTGCAAAGACGATCTCCAAAGCGCGGTTTTCCGGCCCGTGCCATAGGTCCCATGAGTCCCATAGGTCCCATCTCGCTTTTCCCGTGCGCGTCTCGGTCTCGGAGCTTACGGCAATGAGGTTCTGTTAGAATGTCAAAAACGGAGCGCGAGACATGCACATCACGAGGCGGGGGTTTCTATCGGGCGCGGCGGGGGCGGTTGCCGCGGGGTTGGTATGCCGGCGCGCGGCGGGCGACGAGGCGGACGTCAATCTGCGCCGCTACAACCTGTCCGTGTCCATAGACGCATTCAAAGCTGACCCGGAGCTACTCGAAATTGTGCGCGCCGCGGGCGTCACCGACATATGGACCGCCAGCTTTTTCAGCGGCGCGTGGCACCACTCGATCGAAGAGACCAACGAGTGGCATGCTAAAATCCGGGCCGCCGGGATGGCCGTCCACAGCATTACGATCCCGCTGGGGCACCCCACGTTCAACGAGAAAAACCCCGATTACATGCCCGACGTCGGCCTTCAGCCATGGCAATTCGGGATTGATGCGGCGGGCCGGAAACACGGCGGCGTCTGCCTTCACCCGCCGGGGACGGAACTCAACGTGGCGGCCATGGCGCAATTGAAGAAGATCGATCCCGGCATCGTTTTCGTCGACGACGATTTCCGGCTGGCAATCGGCCCCGGCAACATCGGCGGGTGTTTTTGTGACGCGCACAAGGCGGCTTTCCTGCAAAAGCACGGGTACGGCGAGGTGGAGTGGGGGGAACTGCTCCAGGCAGCGAAAGACCGCGAACTGACGCCCCTGCTGCGGGCGTGGCTGACGGACGTGTGCGACGAGCTGACCGGCTCGTTCCGGGCGCAGCAGGCCGCCGCGGCGCCTGAAATCCGGCTCGGCATCATGGTAATGTACCTCGGCGCCGAAAAGGCCGGCATACGGCTCGACGACTACCGCCAAACGCCCATGCGCGTGGGCGAACTCATGTTCGACGATAAGTCGTTCGCGCCCGTCAAGGGAAAGACGAACGAACTGTTCAGTTCGCTGTTCCACCGGCGGTTCGTATCGCCGGATCTGGCGTACAGCGAAACCACCGCGTGGCCACCCGACGGCCTGTCCGCAGCGAATATGGCCGCAAAACTCGTCATCTCCACGATCAGCGATGTCCGCAACACCATGTTCATGAGCGGCATCACACCGTTTCCGCGGACACATTGGGCCACGCTCGGGCCGGCGATGAAAAAGCAGGCCCAATTCCACCGCCAAATCGCCGGCCACCGGCCGCGCGGGCCGTTCAAGCACTACTGGGGCGAGCAGAGCCGGTGGGTGGGCAACGACAACCCCTACAGCCTGTTTCTGGCGGCGGGCGTGCCGTTCGAAGTGACCGCGGAACCCGCGCGCGACGGTTGGACGTTCCTGACGGATTTCGACGCACGGGTCGTGCAATCGCCGGGGACGAAGCTGATCACGCGGAACAATGTTGCGGAAGAGTTGACGGCACTTTTTGAATTCAAGCGGCAGATCCTGCCGGAATTGAACAATGTGCCGTATGTGATCGAGGACGTCCCGGCCGTGTGCGCGTGGTACCCGACGGCCAAGAAGGTGCTGTTGTGGAACCTGGCTGAGCAGCCGCAAACGATGACGCTCAAGCTGGGCAAGAAAACCGTGCCCGTTGAATTAGGCGCGCTGGGCACCGAGTTGGTTGACGTGTAAGCGCGGCCCGCGCAGTCGGTTCAATCCTGGAGAAGGCGGCGGATCGCGTCCATGAGCACGGTTTCAACTTCGGGCGCGACGTTGCTTGCGCGCTCGCTGGTTTCGTACCCGCCTTCCTCGTAGGCTTTGGCGGTGCCGATGTACCCCGGCCCGCCGTCGCCGTACGCGGCCATGGCCACAAACACGCCGGGCCGCGCCGATTTCGCCGCGAGTTGGTATTCGACAAACAGCTCGCCCGGCATGTGCAGGATGCGCGCGTTGCCCAGCGCAAGACACGACGCGTCGATGCCTCTTCCCTCCGCACAGCGGCACAGCCAGGCGAGGTCGGACGCCTTGCCGGAAAGTTGGTCCGGCTCTTTCCGCTCCTTAAACTCGGCCTCGATCCGTTCGGCCGATAAATGCCGCGCCGCCGGCAACATAACGCGCTCGACGTGCCACGAAACGTCCGCGGCGGTTACCGCTGTCTTCACCGTCGCGTCCCACGCACGGCGAAGGCCGTCCGCCAGCCGTTCCGCCAATAGCATCCGGTTTTCCTTCGAGCCGTCGTTGTATTTGCCGGCGCCGACGTTGCCGCCCGCGCCGGTGAAATAGATGTGCAGCGCGGACGGAACGGCCAGGTCCCGCAAAAAACGCGCCACGCCGGGGAAATCGGGATTGGCGATGCCCGTGCGGTAGTAGCTCTGCGGGTGTGTCGCGTAGTAACTCAGGACCGCCACCGGCGCCTCGCCGTCCCAGAGGCTCACCACGGACACCTCCGGATCAATCACGCCTTCCGGTTCCGCGCGCAGTTGGGGGTCGGCGCACGCCGTGAACCGCATCGCGCGCACCTTGCCGTCCGGCCCGAGGATGCGCCGGTTGGATGCGACCTCCGAGACGGCCGCCTTGCCCAACCCCACCTGCGTCACGGGCTGCGCCTTTTCCAACGAGGCAGCCACCGCCCTCTCAAGCCGGCCGATCAGCTCGTGCGCAAACGCGCCGTCGTAACGGTTCAAGCCCAGATCGTTATCGCGGAGGATTTGTTCGGTGGAGAAATCGCAAGCGGGCGCATCGTGCTGATGGAGCGTATGCACGGCCACGCGGTCGGGCGTGGTGCCTGCCGCGCGCGCCAGCGCCTTACGAAACGCGTCGTGGCCTTCGTTGGCGATGTTGATCCAGTCGATGGCGCACAGGACAATCGGCGCGCCGCTTCCCAGCAGCACGATTCCGCGCGCACGTAAGCTCAGATCCCAGGACGCAACCATCTCGTCGTAGGCGAGCTGCGTGCCGACCGGCGGCGTGGCGTCCACGTCAAACGTAGCCGCGCGCAATGCCGCGGTGCCGTCGGCGCCCAGCGCAACCGCGCACGAAAGAATTATTATCGGCCCAACAAGCAGAATGGTGTGCTTCATAAGACATCTCCCGGCCAGACAATACAACGATACATGGCTGGAAGTAAAAAAGAACCGGTTTGATCTGGCGGAAAAAGCCTGCCAGTATGGTAAGCAAAACGAGGTGCAGAAAAATGGCCACGAATAATTCAGCCGGTTCCGGTATTTCGATGAACCCCCGTATCGAGCGTGACCGCCGCCTGCTGGTCGGCGCCCGTCAGAAAGGGCGCTTGCCGCTCTTCGGGGCGTTTGTCCGCCTATCGGGGCCGGGCTGGCTGCAGTCGGCGATCACGCTCGGCGGGGGCAGCCTGTCGTCGAGCCTGTACCTTGGCGTGCTGGTCGGGTTCGGTTTTCTTTGGCTCCAGCCCCTGGCTATGATCGCCGGCATCGTCATGCTCAGCGCGATCTCTTACGTGACGCTGTCGACGGGCGAGCGGCCCCTGCGCGCAATCAACAAACACGTCAATCCCGTCCTCGGCTGGGGCTGGCTGCTGGCGTCGATGACGGCGAACCTGGTGTGGTCGATGCCCCAGTACTCGCTGGCGATCGCGTCGTTCCAGCAAAACCTGCTGCCCGGCGTTTTTGGGCCGCCGACCATGACGCCGTTCGGCGGCAAGCTGGCCGCGGCGGCCCTGATCCTGGCGTTCAACTTCACGTTCCTGGGGTTTTACACGCTGGGCGGCCGTGGCGTAAAAGTTTACGAGATCGCGTGCAAATGCATGGTGGGCCTGATCGTATTGTGCTTCATCGGCGTGGTTGTAACGCTCACGGTATCGGGCTCAGTCCAGTGGCGCGAATACATGGCCGGGTTCATACCCAACCTGCGCATGTTCTCGGAGCCCAGCGCCAAGTTCATGCCGGTGTTGAGCCAAGTCGCCCCGCAGTTCCAGCGCTACTGGTCAGGCATGATCGTCGGCCAGCAGCGCGACATCATGATTTCCGCGGCCGCCACCGCCGTCGGCATCAACATGACGTTTATGTTCCCATACTCGATGCTGCGCAAAGGATGGGACAGGGACTTCCGCGGCTTGGCCATTTTCGACCTCTCGACGGGCCTGTTTTTCCCGTTCATCGTTGCCACCAGTTGCGTCGTCATCGCAGCCGCCGCACAGTTCCACGCCCAGCCGGCCCCCGGTTTCCTGGGCGAGACCGATGCCGCAGGCCGGCCCATCGCGCCCGCGCAAAACCTCGTCGCTGGCTACAACTCGCTGCTCGAAGGCCGGCTCAAACTCGAGATGGACCCGCAGGAGGTTGCCCAACTCCCCTCCGACCAGAAGGCGGCCCAACTCGAGGCATTGCCCCTCGCCGACCGGCGGATGGCCGCCATGCTGGTGCGGCGCGACGCGTTTAACCTGTCGGCTGCGCTCGCCCCGCTGACCGGCGACCGGATCTCCCGGTACATTTTCGGCCTTGGCGTGCTCGGGATGGGTCTCGGCGCGGCCACCATGCTGATGTTGATCAACTCCCTGTGCGTGTGCGAACTGCTCAACCGCCCGCCGCGGGGCTGGACTCAGTTTTGCGGTGGCGCACTGGTTTCGCTGGGGCTGGTCGGCACGCTGTTCTGGAAAGACGCCATGATGTACCTCGCCATACCGACCTCGGTGTTCTGTATGACGCTGCTCCCCGTCGCGTATCTCTCGTTTTTCCTGCTGATGAACCAGAAAAAGCTCCTTGGCGCCGATTTGCCGCGCGGCGTGTCGCGCGTTGTCTGGAATCTCCTTATGGCCATTGCGGCGGGCCTCGCCGGGTTCGGGAGCATCTGGTCCATCTGGACCAAGACCCGCTGGGCCGGGATAGGCGTCGTGGCGGCGTTCACCGCGCTGGTCCTGATCGCCCACGTGGTGCGGAAGGCGAAGAAAGCCCCTGTGGAGGCGCCGGAACCCGCCCCGAGATAGCCTGGCGATTAGTATCCTTGATATCAGCTTTTCCCCAACGCCGATGTTGTGGGTTAGGCGTGTCACCAGCGCGGAAAAAACCGACAAGGACAACTAGAGGCTACCCTGCACCGTTTGTTGTAGCCTCACCATTACATGTTGTACAATAGCATTAGACGGGCCAGTGTAGTCTCGGGCGTTGATTGGGCCGACTTCGGCGAAGTCGGCCTTCGGCGCTTGGGTAGAGGGCTTCAGCAGGGGTAGACAAACTTGATCGGGGTTTCGACGCCGGGATGCAGGCTTTGCGCGACGGGACACGCCTTGGCCGCGTGTTCGAACTTGGCCTTTTGTTTGGGCGTCAGCGCGCACGGTATGGTAACGCGCGTCGCGAGGCGTGCTATCCGGCGCGGCGGGCTTGTCGTCATCTCTTTGACGACGTGGACGTCCATTCCCGTCAAGTTGATCTTCTCCCGGTCGGCGATGATGCCCATGATAGTCGCCAGGCAGGTGCCGAACGCCGTAGCCACCAGGTCGGTCGGAGAGAACGTTTCGCCTTTTCCCTTGTTGTCGACGGGCGCATCCGTAATGAGGGTGTTTCCGCTGGGCGCGTGGACCGCGCGACAGCGCAGGCCACCCGTATAGGTGATGTTGATGTCTACCATGAATCCTCCAAGAATGGCGGCTGGACTAATTGCTCCATTTTATAAACACACTGACGTATTCTCCATTCCACCCCCGGTCGTTATCGGGTTTGTCTGGCCCCTGATCGACGGCGGAGCTACTGGAATCACCTCCGCTAGCGCCGGGGTCAAGCAAAAACTAACGGCGACTGACACCCAACATATAAGGCCGTACCTTAACGCGGCGTGTTCTCTGAAGGTTTTCCCCACATACACGTTCCCCAAGCCAGGTTCCCAACAAACGTTCTCATATCAAGAATAAAGCACAAAACAAAAATTAGCAACAGTAAGAAAGCCCGCGTGTAATTTAGCAAGACGCTGTTAAGATTCTCAGCCGGTCTGCGGTAGACGTAATCTATTGACACCACCCGCCCGCAATGATACCCTGTCTGATCGAGAGTCTGCCAAGGTAGTTTGGGAACGGCCCTAAGACGCGCGCCGTGAAACTTTTTTGAGTCGTGGGGCATTATAATGTAGTAGGGAGAAGCAAGTTGGCCGGGTTTGGGGATGACCAAGAGACGATGGCGGAAGGAAAGACAAAAGCGGCCGGTTTTCGCGGAAAACCCTTCCGGGTAGTTGGCCCGGCGGGATTTCCGCTGTCGGAATGGCGCGATGAAGACCTCATGCTCGAGCACGGCAAAGGGGTCGAGGAAGCGTTTGTGGAATTGGTTCACCGCCACCAGAAGGGCGTCCTGAACTACATGTACCGCATGGTGCAGAACCGGCAGGTGGCCGAGGAGTTGACCCAGGAAGTTTTCCTGGCGCTGGTCCGTAACGCCGGCCGATACGAGCCCACCGCAAAGTTCACCACCTACCTCTACACAATTGCCTCAAACATCGTGTCCAAAGAATGGCTGCGCGCCAAGCGGCGTCCTAAACTGTTCAGCGTTTCCTCGTTGTGGCGCAGCGGCGCCCGGGAACATGACGAATTCGACCCGCTCGACTCGATCAGCGACGAGCGGGCGTGCGTCCTGACGGCGTTCCAGCGCGGGGAAGTTACGGAGGCAGTCAACTTGGCGCTGACGCATTTGCCGGGGCATCAGCGCGAAGCGTTTGTCCTAAGACGTTTCCAGGACTTGTCTTACGAGGAAATTGCCGCCGTGACGGACACGCCGGTCGGGACTATTAAATCGCGGGTCGTGCGTGCCGAGCGGGCGTTACGGCCGTTGCTGGCACGGTTCCGAGAGTATGTGAAAGGTTAATAGCGCACTATGGGCAGACATCCGCGAAAAAATGAACTGATGATATACGCCGAGAGCCTTGCGGGCAAAGGCGGGGCGCTCTCGGTCAAGATTGGCGGGCATGTTGCAGGGTGCAAAACTTGCCAGGCCGACGTCGACGGAATGCGGAGTTCGCTCGAGTTCATCCACAGCGCGCCCGAACTCGAGCCAACCCCCGATTTTACCCGCGAATTGCTGCTGGCCGCCCAGAACGAACGCAGCCTGCTCGAGCACCGCCGGGGCCGCCAAGCACTTGCGAGCATTGCTAAAGGCCTCTCGTATGCCGCCGGAATCCTTGTTGTCGGGGCGGTGTGTTTTGGAGCGGCACTGAGCGACGGTTCAACGGACGATGCGGCGGTCCATGCGGCGGTTCGGCAGCCGCAGACGACCCCGGCGGATGCCGGCATATCGCCGGAGACGCTCCGGCAGGCGGCGGCGGAAGTGCAGACGCTTGTCGCGGCCCTGAGTTTCCAGCCGAAGACGCCGCCCAGCCCCTGGGAAATCGAATACCGCCGGGCGGCGCAGGCTCTCGGGGCGGACATCGAGGCGGCCCGAGCGGCCCTCGAGCGAAACCCCGGATGCGCCCGTGCAAGCCGCATGATCGGGTCCCACCTTCAGCGGCAGGCTCAGACCCTGAAGGCACTATATGTCGAACGGAGCCTTTGAGCGCCGATACGTGCATCGCTATGATTCCCGCCCTCCCCGCTTTTCGCTGGTTAACCTGTTGGAATAAAGCGAGTTACACATGACGCCCCACCCGAAATCGCGGCTACGGATTCCTGCGGCCCTCATATTGGCCGCGGCCGCGTTCTTGCCCGGCGACGCGCGCGCCGACGGCGATCAGGGCATCATGGATCGGGTCGGAAGCCTGTTTGAAGACGTGCCGCGCCTGCTGGATTTGGTTGGGGAAAAGGCCTTGGACGTCATCGGGCCGGGGCTGGGTTTTGGCGATGTCGAGGAATCGGGCGGGTTCAATGTCCGGCGCGAGTTTGAAGAAGCCTATCCGGTGTCGCCTGGTGCCGTGATTTCGATTGGCAACGAGTTCGGCGCCGGCGAGGTCCGGGTCTCGACGTGGGACAACCAGGTGGTCAGGATTGCTGCGGCCATATCGGTTGCCGCGGAAACCAGCACCCTCGCAACCGAAATTGCCGAAGGCGTCGAGATCCGAGTCACCCCGCCCCAAAACGGCGCCCCAAGCGCCGACAAGCTGGCCGAGGTACGAACCGTGCTGCCCGACCTGCGCGACGGCCAGGGGAAGCCCAGCATCGAGGTCAACTACGTCGTCACGATTCCCAGAAACGTCGGGATCACCGTTCGCAACGATTTCGGCGACACCCTGCTGACGGGGATCGGCGGGGCCGTGGCGGTCGACTCGCGGTACGGGGCCGTATCCCTGCGCAACTGCTCGGGCAGCGTGCACGTGCGCAGCCGCGGCGAGTTTCCCGTGCAGGCACAGGGGCTCCGGCAGGGCGGCACGTTCGACCTGCACTACGCCCGCGCCGAGTTTGCCGACATCGCCGGGGTCCTGCAGATAAAGAACTTCTGGGGGTCGGTGGCGTTGCGCGGCCTGGGTGTGGAAAGCGACACTGAAGTGTCGTGCGAGAGCGGCCCCGTCTACCTGCAACTGACGGAAAACGTTGTGCCGGATCTCGAGGCGACCGTCCTGTTCGGCAGCATCGAGTCGGACCTCGACTTAACCCGCGCCGCCCACGGCAACGTCACCATCGCCCGAAGCCCAAGTATGGAATCGCGCCAGCAAATCGTCCTGCGCACAACGTTTGCGCCCATCCTGATCCAGGCGGCAGGCCAGGGGCAGTTGCCGGCCGCATCGGGCGTGCTGCCCGATTATCAGCCGTTCAAGGAAGTCGCATCGCAGACATACACATTGCCTGAACAGGCCACAATCACCGTGCGAGCCGTTGCCGGCGATATCCGCATCACGGGCGTCGACGACACCCAGACCCACCTCACGACCACCAAATTCGTGCGCGTACAGAGCCAGGCCAACGTCCGCGCCGCGCTGCAGGCGCTGGATGCCGCCATCCTGACAACGGACACGGGCCTCACGCTCACCACCGCCGTCAAAGATAACATGGCGGCGCTCGGTTGCACGTCGTACAAGATAGACATCCTCATCGAATGCCCGCGCACCGTCTCGCTTGACGTGCAGGCCGCCAACGGCCATACGGCCATCGACGGGATCGGCGGCAACGTCGTGGCCCGCCAGGAAGCCGGGTCCGTCGCCGTCGAGCATGTCAAAGGCCTGCTCGACCTCGCCAACCAGAAAGGTGACATCCAGGTTGCCGAATGCGCCGGGCCGGTCACCGCCACCGCCTATTTCGGCCATGTCACCATGAAAAACGTCTACGGTAAAATGACCACCACGTGCATCGAGGGCAAAACCGTCATCGAAGCCCCGCACGCCGAAATCGAAGCAACCAACAGCGGCGGCGACGTCAGGATCATCTCGTTTGACGGGATCAGCGGCAACTATACCGTCACCGCCGAGCAGGGCAACATCAGCATCCTGTTGCCGCCTGAAACCGACGCCACGCTCACCGCTACCGCAGAGTTCGGGGTCGTCCGTTCCTCAATTCCGCTCACCGGAAACAAGAAAAAAGATTTCGAAGAGTTCACCAAACCCGGTACAGGACCCTACCGCGTCACGTTGAAAACACGGCACGGCGACATCCTGCTCGATTGACTGAAGAACCGCCCCAATAGTTGTTGACGACCGTTTGCGTGTCCCATCGGTCTCAATCCTGTCTGCAGCCGCCCCCAAACCCTCGATCGGTCCGATCGGTCCGATCGGCCCGATCGTTCCGCATTCCGCGTTTATCATTTGCTATACTCATGCATTCACCTCAAATCGCGGAAGGAAAGAAAGATGGCCAAAACGAACCGTGCACCGTTACGAAACGAGGTTGATCCCCGTAACACGTGGGACCTGACGCCGCTCTACCCCGACGACGCGGCCTGGGAAAAATCGTTCAAGCGGCTCGAGCGGCAAATGCCCCTGTTCGAACGGTTCCGCGGGAAGCTGGCGGAGTCGGCGCAAAACCTGCGCGATTGTTACGACCTCCAGGTGCGGTTTGAAAAGGAGGCCGAGCGGCTGGGCAACTACGCCCACCTCAACTATTCCCAGGATCTCGCCAACAGCGCCTATCAGGGGATGATGGCAAGGTACATGCGGTTGGCGACACGGGCCGGCGAGGCCGCAAGTTTCATTGCACCCGAAATCCAGGCTATACCCCGCAAGAAAATGGACGTGTTTCTGAAGAGCAGAGACCTTCAACCGTACAAATTCCAGATCGAAAAGCTGCTGCGGTACAAACCGCACATCCTCTCGGTGAAAGAAGAGCGCCTGTTGGCCATGCAAGGCGAAGTGGCCGAGTCCACACAGCGCATCTTCGAGCAACTCAACGACGCCGACCTTAAGTTCGGAACCGTCAAAGACGACCGAGGCCGGTCCATCGCGTTGACGCACGGGTCGTTCAGAACGCTGCTCGAATCGCCGTCCCGCGACGTCCGGAAAAACACATTCGACACGTTCTACTCCGTCTATACCGGCCATGAGAATACTGTGGGCGCGACCTTGAACGCATCCGTCCTGCAAGACATCTACGCGGCCCGGGCCAGGAATTTCCCGTCTGCGCTTGAAGCGGCCTTGTTTGCGGACAAGGTGCCGCCGAGCGTCTATGACAACCTGATCGAAGCCGTTCACGCCAACCTTGAGACGAACCACAAGTACCTCGAGGTGCGGCGGAAAGCATTGAAACTGCGCGACCTCCACATTTACGACACGTACCTGCCGATTGTCAGCGGCCTGCAAAAACGGATTTCCTACGACCGCGCGGTGTCGATGGTGTGCGAGGCACTCGAACCGCTGGGCGGCGACTACGTGAAAACGCTCGAAGCGGGGTTGCGCGGGCGGTGGGTCGACCGGTACGAGAACGCGGGGAAACACAGCGGCGCATTCTCGAGCGGCGGCTACAGCGGCCCGCCGTACATCCTGATGAACTACAAGGAAACCGTGCTGGACGACGTGTTCACGCTGGCGCACGAGGCCGGGCACTCGATGCACACGTATTACAGCGCCCGCTCCCAATCCTTTCAGGATTACCATTACGCCATCCTCGTGGCCGAAGTCGCATCGACGTTTAACGAGCAACTCCTGAACCACGCGCTCATCCAAAAAGCCAAAGACCATAGAACGCGCGCATTCCTGATCAACCGCGAGATCGACGAAATCCGACTGACGCTGGTCCGGCAAACGATGTTCGCCGAGTTCGAGAAAATCATCCACGCAGCCGCCGAACAAGGCGTACCACTGACCGCCGGCTGGTTTCGCGAACAGTACCAAGCCCTGCTGGCTCTATATTTCGGCGACCGGTTCCGCATCGACGAACCCCTGTCGCTCGAGTGTTTCCGCATCCCCCATTTCTACCACGCGTTCTACGTCTACAAATACGCCACCGGCCTTTCCGCGGCCATTGCGCTCTCGCACAAGGTGCTGGCGGGAGATACCGCCGCCCGCGACAGATACCTGGCCTTCCTCCGCAGCGGCGGTTCAAACTATCCGCTCGACCTGCTCCGCAACGCCGGCGTTGACCTCGAAACTCCCGAACCCGTCGACGCCGCCATGCAACGCCTCCGCGAACTCGTAGACGCGCTCGACGAACTGGTAAAGTAGGCGCCGGCTCTCAGCCGCGTCTTCCAGCCCGCGCCGGATCAACGCCGCGCGCTGTGGTAGTTAAAAGGACAGCTTGATTGGGAAAGGCCACTGCGCCTTATATTTGTCGGTGTCAGTCCGTGTTCGTCGGTGTTTTTGAGGCGGGGCACGGCCTGGACCCAAAGAGGAGGTCGAGAATGCGAAGGTTGATCGTCATAGTGACAATGAGTGTTCTTGTAACTGCGGCGGCGGTGGCGGACCAGCTCGATGCCCTCACCCGGGCGCAAGACTTTGTCGCAAAACGCTCAAGCAGTGCCAACCCCGACCTCGCCAAGAACGGCGACGCACGCAGCATCGACAAAGGCCAGACGCTCGTGATCGCCGACCTCGAAGGCCCCGGCGTGATCTCGCACGTCTGGTGTACGATTGGCTCAAACGACCCGTTTCACGGGCGGTCGCTCGTCCTGCGCGCATACTGGGACGGCGCGGACAAACCCAGCGTCCAGGTCCCGCTGGGCGACTTCTTCGGGATCGGCCATGGCGCCATGATCGACTACACCTCCGCCGTCGCCTGCGTAACGTCCAACGGCCGCGCCCGCGTCTCCTACTGGCGCATGCCGTTCCTCAAGAGCGCGAGAATCACCGTCGCCAACGAGTCCGACGTCTACGACTGCGACTCGTTCTACTATTACGTCGACTGGGAAAAACACGACGCGCTCACGCCCGACACGCTCTATTTCCATGCCGCATACCGCCAGGAGTTTCCCGCAAAACCCGGCGACTACACCATCCTCGATACCGCCGGCAGGGGCCATTACGCCGGCACACTCTACAACGTGCTCCAGATGGAAAACGGCTGGTTCGGCGAAGGCGACGACCGATTCTACGTCGACGGCGAATCGTATCCGTCGCTCAGCGGCACCGGCTCCGAAGACTACTTCAACGACGCATGGGGTTTCCGCCGCATCAACAATCCATACTACGGCGTGTCCGTCTGGGACGGCTATTATGCCGGCGACCGCGTCACCGCATACCGCTGGCACATCCCCGACCCCGTCCCATTCAAGAAATCGATCAAAGTCCAGATCGAACACAAAGGCAGCATCTTCACCGACGGCCTCGAAGAGCAGGGCGGGTTCCTCGACCGGTTCGACTGGATCAGCAGCGTCGCCTACTGGTACCAGACCCCCGCGGCCGGGCTCGACCCGCTCCCGCCCGCCGCACAACGCATACCGCCCTACAAAGTCATCGAAGCCAAGAACCTCGAGGTCCGCGTCAACCCGCCCGGCCTGCTGACAAAAAACGATGGAGTCCAGTACATCTCAGGCAAGCCCGACGCGTCCATCGAGCTGGATTTCGATACCCCCGAAAAAGGCCACTACGCTCTCAGCGCCGTCATCATCCACTCGCTCATGTCCGGCCTCTATCAATCCTTCATCGACGGCAAACCCATCGGCGCACCCAGAGACTTCATCGCCGACGGCATGGACCCCGTACTCGTCAGCCTCGACACCCACGTACTCGAACCCGGCAAACACACCCTCAGGTTCGAAGGCCGAGGCCCATCGCCAAAAATGCGATCCATGTCCCCGCCCATGTTCCCATTCGGCATCCACTACCTCATCACACTCCGACTCGAAGACATGCCCGGCTACCACGAAGGACTCAAGAAGGTTCAAGCCGAAAAGAGCAAGTAATTGCAGATTGCGGAGCCGTTGGGACGGCCCCCGGCCGCGCTTCTCAGCGCGCTTTGTGCGTGGGGTGTCCCCTTTTTGTGCAGTTTTGGCTTGAACCGCTTAAGTGCGTGGCGATGAACCTATGCCCTTATGTCCCTTACGTCCCTTTTGTCCCTTCTTGTAACCCGCACTCGTGGCGACGAAGCAAGCGTTCCGCAATCCGCAATTACGAAATCGACAATCGGCAATTACAGAATCGGGTTGATCAGCTTTCCGATCTTTTCGACCTCGACCGTCACCGTATCACCCGGTTTCAACGTCAGTTTTGGCGTCTTTGCCCAGCCGACCCCATGGGGCGTGCCGGTCAGGATGACGGTCCCCGGCAGCAGGGTCGTGCCTTGCGACAGGAACGCGATCAGCGCGGGCACGTCAAAAATCATCTTGGACGTGTTGCTGTTCTGGACCTCCTGCCCGTTGAGCGTGGTGCGGATGGCGAGGCCGGCCGGGTCGCGCAACTCGTCTTGAGTCACCAGCACTGGCCCGAGCGGCGCAAACGTGTCGAACCCTTTGCCTCGGCACCATTGCGACCCGCCTTTTTTCTCCTGCCAGATGCGCGCCGAGATGTCGTTGGCCGCGCAATAACCCAGCACATAGTCGAGCGCATTTTCCCGCGGCACGTCGAGGGCCGCCCGGCCAATCACGACGGCCAACTCGCCTTCATAATCGATTTCGTCCTCGCACACGCCCGGGATCCGCACCGGCTGCATGTGGCCGATGGCCGCGTGCGGGTTTTTCATGAAAAGGATCGGGTATTCGGGCGGCGGCGAACCCCCTTCCGCGGCGTGTTCGGCATAGTTGCGGCCAATGCACATGATCACCCGCGGTTCGAGTGGCGGAAGCCATTCCGCCGCCTCGACCTTCTCGTCGCTCGGCATCGACTGCCCGAACAGCGGGTCCCCGTGAATCCGCAGCAGCCCGCCATCCGCCTGTTGCGCCACCCACGCAATCTGCCCGTCTCCCAGCTTAATCCGTGCAATCTTCATCGCCCCGTACCTCCCGCGCTTTTTCGGCCCATTATAGGCGCCGCCTCCCCGCCCGCGCACATCCCGCCGGATGCGACCCGCGCCTACAGCCGTCCGGCCCGTCGGCCCCAACCAAACATAGGTCCCATACGACCCATACGTCCCATTTGGCCTATCCCTCCCGCACCCCGGCAGTTTTCGCAGTTATAGCACCATATCGGCAAAGTCTGTCAATCAAATCACCCTTGTTCCACTAAATTCATGCCCAGACAAACTCAACTTTTGCTTACAACAAATGATTCTGCCAAACTAACGCGAAAAACGGGGACTGACACGCCTTTTCCGGCAGTTTGGAAAAAGCGTGTCTGTCCCCGCTTTTCGCCCGCTTTTCGCGCCCAAGAGTAAGTTACATTAAAATGGTTGAGTCTTATCTGGAGCGCTGGTTCAGTGGTTTTTGTCAAAGCGATTATGCTGGCCGTGGTCGAAGGGATCACAGAATTTCTTCCCATCAGCAGCACGGGCCATTTGATCCTCCTCGACCGGCTCGTCCAACTGAGTTCCGACGCGGATTTCACGGACGCGTTCATCGTGATGATCCAGTTGCCGGCGATCCTTGCCGTGGTTCTGTACTTCTGGAAGGCCCTTTGGCCGTTTCACCCTGAGGCAGGCGAGCGGCGGGCGCGGTTTGGCCTGTGGTTGAAGATCGTATTGGCGTTCTTGCCGGCCGCGGTGCTCGGGGCGCTTTTTGACGACTTCCTCGAGGCGAACCTGTTCAACCCGGGGACGGTGGCGGCGGCGCTGCTGGTTGGCGGGATCGTGCTGATCGCGCTCGAGCAACGCCATCGGC
>DATKVG010000183.1:0-2263 GCA_035530195.1 Bathyarchaeia archaeon
AGCCTGGATAGCCGGTATTTCGACGGTTACGTAAGAGAGGCCCCGCTCGACGTGCGCGTGGCCGAAGAGACAAAAACACCCGATTACGTCCGCACTCACTTCTACTATAAAGGATGGCGAGGCGAGGAAGTCCCGGCCCTCCTGGCCATGCCGCTCCAACACCAGGGACCCGTACCCGCAATCATTTTCCTCCACGGCATCGGCCAAAAAAAAGACTTCCTCGACAAAATCGCCAGCCCATTCGTCAAAGCCGGTTTTGCCTTCACCTCCTTCGACCAGCACACCCAAGGCGAACGGGAGACCAGAGGCCTGTCTATGTGGCTACAAGCCAAAGCGTTCCGGCTCCGCCCCGCATACACCGTCAATGACACCCGAAGGATGATCGACTACCTCGAAACACGGCCCGACATCGCCACTAACCGGATCTACCTCGTCGGCGCCAGCTACGGCGCCATCACCGGCGCTACCGCCGCCGCATTTGACGACCGCCTCAAAGCCGCCGTACTCATTTACGGCGGCGGCAACATCCCCGAATTGCTCGAAGCCCGCGAGATCGCTGCCGGTGTCGGTGCCTGGATGCCCCTTGTAAAGGTCCTGGGCTGGTACTTCTTCGGCGTGGCCGACCCCGCCTACTACGTTGGCAAAATCTCCCCGCGGCCCGTTTACCTCCAGAACGGCACCAACGACGGCCTCATCAGCGATGATGCGGCAAAGGCCCTCCAAAACGCCGCCCGGGAACCCAAAAAAATCCAGTGGTATGAAGGCGACCACGTCGGAACCGATGAAGCCGCCGTCAACCAAGTCTTGCAGGACGTCCTCGATTACTTGCTGAAGGCGGACGCGGATGTGGTAGTATCTTAAAATCTTTGTTCGCGACATCTGCGCACGACGCGTAGAGGTTGGCTCAAGGTCGCGAACAAAGATTCTGAATGCGGCTTCTTATTGACGTCTGCATAAGTAATGGAATAGACTGAGGCATCTTTAAAAGAGGGGGTCTCCCATGCGACCCATTGGTTCTCCCGATGTGTTGCAGGGGCGTCGCCTGCGGGCGATCGACCTGCTCGACCAAGAGCATTCCCTCAACGAAGTGGCCCGGTGGGTTGGCTGCAGCCCCAGCAGCGTGGTGCGCTGGCGCGATGCCTTTGTCGGGGGCGGCATCCAGGCGTTGAACCCCAAACCCACCCCGGGACGACCACCCAAGCTGACGCGCAAGCAGAAACGGCGGCTGGTCCGCCTGCTCCTGAAAGGGGCGACGGCCCACGGATACGCCACGGACCTCTGGACCACCCAGCGCATCGCCAACCTCGTCGAGAACCACTTCGGCGTGCAGTACCATCGCGACCACATCGGGCGCCTGATGCACGACCTCAACTGGACGCACCAGAAACCGGAGCGTCGCGCGCTCGAGCGGGATGACGCCGCCATCCACGACTGGAAGCGCACGCAGTGGCCCCGGATAAAAAAAACGCCGCGCGGCTGGGTGCCCATCTCGTCTTTGTCGACGAATCCGGATTCCTCTTGATCCCCACGGTCCGCAAGACGTAGGCGCCGCGGGGACAGACCCCGTGTGCCGACACTGGTATCGCCACGACAAGGTCTCGGCCATCTCCGGCATCTCGGTCAGCCCAGAGCGAAAGCATCTGGGATTGTATTGCCTGCTCTTTGACGACAACATCCATCAGGAGGAGGTCGCTCAGTTCCTGCGCCTGCTCCTGCGCCACCTGCGCGGCCCCCTTATCGTCCTTCTCGACAACGGCTCGGTACACCGGGGCGAACCGCTCGACCTGCCCGGGAACGCTTCCCCCGGCTGTACCTTGAATCGTTTCCCTCCTACGCCCCGGAACTCAACCCAGACGAAGCCGTGTGGGGCCATCTCAAGAACGCCTTGGCCAACGGCCGGCCTGACAACCAAGAACAACTCGTCGATGAACTGACCCGGCACCTTCGCCGACTGTCGAACTCCCAGGACTTCCTGCGCGGCTGCATCGAGCAATCCGACCTCCCCTCTTTTTTACCCTGACCATTCCATTACTTTTGCAGAGGTCAATAGCCGCCTTAGGAGTGCGGCGGCAATCGCGGCTGCGGTAGCCCATTTTCCGCAGTTGGGGGCAGGG
The DNA here is from genome assembly GCA_035530195.1 of Bathyarchaeia archaeon. GTDB lineage: Bacteria > Hydrogenedentota > Hydrogenedentia > Hydrogenedentales > SLHB01 > JAPLKX01. Next base: position 2,115 of record DATKVG010000183.1, read on the forward strand.
AGATCGAAATTTCTTAGGAAATACGGAGATTTGCCCCAAAAGTCTGCACTACATTTTTGATCGTCGTTTAGATCGATTTTGGTTTGTTGGGCAGGGGGAGTGGGGGTTTTTGGAGCAGGATGGCGAGGTGGGTTTCGGGTCGGCTGACG
>DATKVG010000184.1:0-14963 GCA_035530195.1 Bathyarchaeia archaeon
CGATTCCCCATGTTGTCCGCCATCGAGTTCAATGGCCAGCCGGGCCTCATGACAGTAGAAATCCAGGATGTATCGGCCAATGGCGTGTTGTCTGCGAAACTTGGCGCCCCCCAGTTGGCGATTTCGGAGAAGTCGCCCAAAAAGCTTCTCCGCGTCCGTGTCATTATGCCGCATCGCACGGCACAGGGCCAGCACTTCAGGGGGAAGAGGCCTCTTGTTGACACGTTCCCTCACCCTAACCCTCTCCCAAGGGGAGAGGGAACGCTCCCGGGCTGAACCAGAGCTTCTTCACCAGCCCCCTGTCCCCATTTTTCTTACACCCGCACCATTTTGCCGGCGGCGGCAGATTTGTATGCTGCGACCGTCACCTCGACGGCGCGCAACCCGTCAACGCCAGTCACCGACGGTTCGCGCCGCTCGTCGACGGCGGCCACGAAATCCTGGATCAGTCCCAGGTCGGAGTTGCCGCCCCAATAGGCCCACTCAGCGCGAACGGCATCGTCGTTGTAGATACTAATTTTCTGGTTGAACGCGTCGACCCGGATCACGCCTTTCTCGCAGACGATCTCGATGGTGACATCGCCCCAGGTGGGGAAACTTTTGGCCCGGTTCCAACTGGCGACGTGGCTGACCTGGATGCCGCCTTCCATTTTAAGATGGAGGCTGCCGACATCGTCGGTGTCGATGCCGTGACGCAACAGGTTGCCATTTTCGCAATAGACGCGGGTGAACTCCCGGCCCGTCATCCAGCGCAGCGCGTCCACGATATGCACCGTGTGGTCCATGGTCGCCCCGCCGCCCGACAACGCCTGCTTGGCGAACCAGCCGCCGGGAAACTGCCCGTTGTTGGTGCAGGACGCGGCGTAAACCTCGCCGTACTCGCCCGAATTCAGCATCTGGCGCACGGCCATCATCGGCTCGGAGTACCGCACCGGAAATGCCGTGCCCAGCCCTACCTTGGCGTGTCTGCACGCGGCGATGATGGCCTTCGCGTCGGCGACGTTCGGCGCCAGCGGTTTCTCGCACAGTACCCACTTGCCCGCGGCCGCCGCGGCTTCCACCATCTCGCGGTGGCGGACATTTTCGGAAGTCACGATCACGCCCTGCATGTCCATCGCGAGGAACTTGTCCAACTCAGGAACGAACGCGGTGTTGAATTCTCTTGCGGCCTTTTTGCCCCGGGTGTGGTTGTCGTCCCACACGGCGGTGAATTCCGCCTCGGCCAGATCATTGAGGCAGGCCGCGTAGCTGTAGGCGTGCATGTGGGCAAAACTCATGATGCCGATTCGGGCCATGTCAATTCTCCTTACAGCTTGACGGGCTTGCCGGTTTCGGCGGATTCGAGCGCGGCCAGCGCCATCCGCACGGCTTCGGTGGCGTCGCGGGCGGTGACACGCGGCTGGCGCGTATCGCGCACCCACGCCAGAAATTCCTCCCACTCGAGTTGGTACGGGCTTTTGGGGACGGGGCTCGCGGGCACGATCGTGCTTGGGGTCTCGCCGGGCGCGGTGCGTTTCATGGTGAAGATTGGCGTCTCGTCGCTGTTGAACTGGAGCATGCCCTTGTCGCCGCAAATCTCGGTTTCGACTCGGAACCCGCCGGGCTGCGCCCACGTCCCGATGACTTTGGCAATGACGCCGCTCTTCATCCGGAACGTCGCCATCGAATAATCGATCGCCTCGGGCTCGCCCCTGCGCAGCGCCTGGCAAAACACCCGTTCCGCGTCGCCGAACGTGTATCTCAGCCAGTCGATGTCGTGGATCATGCTGTCCAGCGTCACGCCGCCGCTCTGTCCGTAGTCTCTGAACCACCCGTCGATGCCCATCGGGAACAGGCCCCCGCGGTATAGCTTCACGAAACCCGGCTTCCCCACCTTTCCCGCGGCCAATTGCGCGCGCATCGCCTCGAATTCCTGAAAGTAACGCACCACGTGTGCCACGAACAGTTTCACCTTGGCCTTCCGCGCCGCCGCCATTACGTCCCGGCACTGCCGCACGGTTCTCGCAAACGGTTTCTCGCAGAAAATGCTCTTGCCGGCCTCGGCCGCGGCAATCGCATAGCCGGCGTGGGTGGGTGTGGGCGAACAAATCGCCACGATATCGACCTCGGGATCGGCGATCACGGCCATCGAATCGTCCGACGCGGCCGCACCGTATGGCTCCGCCAGCACTTTGGCGTGGTGCTTGTATTTGTCGCCGCACGCGATGATCTTCAGCCCGCATGCCGCCGCCATGCTTGCGTGCAGGTGGCCCATGGTGCCGCAGCCGATGATGGCTACCCTCATGAGGTCGATCCTCCCAATCCCGTTCGAGTCGTGTTACAGCGCCATGATGGCCTTGAGGCTTGCTGCCACGTGCTCGAGCGTCACCTCCAACCCGTACGGGTAAGGCCAGTACTCCGCCGTAAGCACGCCATCGTAGCCCGTCTCCCGCAGCGCCGACATCACTCGAGGCCAGTCTACACTCCCCTCGAGCAGCATCACAAATCCCTCGAGCGTGCCCACGCCGGCGCGGAAATCTTTCGCGTGGATCATCCGGATTCTCTTGCCCAGGATCCTGATCCACTGCTCCGGGAAACCTGTCAGGATCGCGTTCCCAATATCAACATATGCCCCGACGTACGGGCTTTGGAACTGATCGATGAAATCCCGCATCTCCAACGGGCTCAGCAGAAACTTGTTCCACACATTCTCGATCCCGAGCGTGACCCGGCACCGTTCCGCTACCGCCAGCAGGTCGTCGATCGACTTGATCGCGTTTTCCATGGCGGCGTCATAAGGTGTTTCCGCGGAAACTATCCCCGGAACCGTCAGCAACGTCTCCGCGCCAAGCCACTGCGCGATCTGCAGCGCCTGGCCGATCGCGTCGCGGCCCTTGTCCCGAACCGCCCGGTCCGGCGACGTGAGCGGGAAATCCCACCCGATGCCCGACGCCACGCTCTGCAACTCGAGCCCAAGCTCGCCCGCATGCTTCCGCAGCGCGGTCACGTCCGCCTCCGTCGCATCCAACTTGACCGGCCCGTTCACGCCCACGCAGACTTCGAACGCATCAAACCCCGCCTCCTTCGCCATCGACATCGCCTTCGTCGCAGGGATAGCCTCCCCAAACGCCCACTGATTGATTGCTGGTTTCATTGTGATCTCCCCTTCCCAAAAAGGAGCTACTTGCCCAGAAAGAGATTATATGAAACTGTCTGGTTAACCGCAAAGAACGCAAAGACCTCAGAGAAATACGTTGGTAACTCTTCCTTGTCGTGTTCCGCTGCGCAAAACTTTGCGGCAGTTGGCCAAGCGGGTCGCCCTCGGCCACTTGCGCGTTCGTGCATTTTGCTCTTTGTGCTCTTTTGTGGCTAATACCAACCGGCGAAAACTGCCGGAGGCGGCATGTTTTTTCCCATCCGGTTTACCGCCGGAACTTGCAGGGCCTTGCCTGGCAAGGCTTTGCGCCGTGCGCCGCGTCTGGCACGGGGGTTGCTCTCTCCGGCCAGGCAGTTTCTGCCGGTTTCCGGCAGGCGGCTTGTGCCCGTTACGCATGCGGCGGTGCGTGCGGGGCGGGCAGGGCACAGCGAGGGGACATAGGAGTACCAGCGCCCTATGAGCGCAATAGTCGCGGCGGTTACGCCTGCAGTTGCATCCGGAAATACAGGACGCAACGTCAACCTTACCGCTGTCAGGCACAACGCAAGGGTGGATTTCCAATCGCTTCTGGCGGCGTTTCGCGAAGCACAGCCTACCCGACCAACACACGCTGCCCAGTCCGCCGACCCTGCCTACACCGTTAAAAAGGGCGACACGCTCTCGGCCATTTGCGCCGCCTCATTGCGCTCCTCCGGCTCGAAACCTTCCCAGGCCGACATCATGACCGCGGTACGTCGGTTGGCCTCGGCCAACGGCATCGCCAACCCTGACCGCATCTTTACAGGCCAGCAACTGGACTTGTCGGCCGTCCAACCCGCCGGTTCAACTGCCGCCGGGGCCATGGCGGCCGCCGCCTCGCCCGGCCCGGTTAAGGCGGCGCCGCCGCAAGGCGGTGGTGCGATGGCGCCCGCCGAATACGAGTTGGCGGTGTTGGTGCAAGCCATTTCAGGCGTCCGCGGCAAAAACGCCGCACGCACGCAGCGCATGGTCGCCGGATCGACCCGGATCACCTCCCCGTTCGGTCTCAGGAAGAACCCGTTCACCCGCCGCGCCGAGTATCACAGCGGAATCGACATTGCGGCCATTCCGGGTTCTCAAGTTTACCCGGTAAGGCCGGGCGAGGTGGTATTCAGCGGCTGGCAGCCGGGCTACGGCAAAGTCGTCATTGTCAGCCACAGCGACGGCGCCGAGACGCTCTACGCCCACAACCAGCGCAACCTCGTCAGCCGCGGCCAGCAAATCGGGTGGGATACGCCGGTGGCGCGGGTCGGCAGCACAGGCAATTCGACGGGGCCGCACGTCCATTTTGAAATGCGCAGAAACGGCCGGGCGGTCAACCCCACCGCCACGGCAACCGCCTCACTCGAAGTAGCCCAGGCTCTGTAAGGCCCTCTTGTCCTCGTCTGAAAGCGGAACCACTTGCGTCTGGCCCTTGGGATGCTCTTTCTGCCAGGCCTGGACGAGTTTCTTGAACTCGAGCACGCGTTGCGGCTGCTCTTTGGCGACGTTCTTCAGTTCCATCGGGTCGGTGTCGATTTGGAACAACTCGACCTGGCTGCCGCCGGTGATGATCTTCCAGCCGTCATGGACAACGCCGCTCCGCATCGGCCCGCTGCCGCCCATCAGAAATTTGGCCCCGGGCAGCTTGGGCACAGCCCCGCCGTAAGTCTCCAAAAACCTCATCCGACCCGGCTGCGGCGGGTTGTTGATAAGGTCGCGGCCCAGCATCCCCGCGGGTGCGGTAAGGCTGGCGAGGGCAAGCAGGGTTGGGCCGACGTCTATCGTGCAGGCGGGCAGCGGCGTCCGGCCGGGTTTGACTCCCGGCGCCCGGATAAACAGGGGAACGCGCATGTTGGTCTGGTAAATCCTGCGGCCGTGGCCGAGATAGTTGTGCTCATAAAGGCTCTCGCCGTGGTCAGCCACGAACAGCACGATCGTGTCCTCCGGCACCGCCTCAAACAGGCGCGCGATCTGCCCGTCCATGTAGGCTACTTCCGTGTCATATTTGACCCGGACACGGTCGTGCAGGTTGAGCCGCCAGAGTTGCTTGCCGGTCCTGTTGAGGTCGCGGTGGTAATTGTACGGCGCGTGCGGATCCGAGTAATGGACCCAAAAGAAAAACGGCTTGCTCTTATCGCGCGCCGCCAGCAGCGCCAGCGCCGTATCCGTGACGTTCTTGCCGTTTCGCTCCGGCTTGATAATGCCCCAGCGCTTGTCGTGAAAGGCGTCGTCGTAGATGTCGAACCCGCGGCCAAGCCTGCTGAGGCGGTCTTTGAGCGTCCAGTTGCTCTGGACACACATCGTCTGATACCCCGCCGCTTGGAAAACCTCCTGAACCAGCGGGACATCCCCCGGCATTTTCAGCCCGTTGCGCGGGGTGCCCGTCATCCGCGGATACAACGAGCTCAACATCGCTCCAAATGATGGCAGCGTCAGCGGGATTTCGCACAGGCAGTCTTCAAACACCAGCGACTGCCCGGCGAGTTCGTCGAGAAACGGCGTGGTCTCACAAGGGTGGCCATAACACCCTAGATAATCCGACCGCAGGGTGTCGGCGCTCAGGAAAAGGACGTTGGGAGCGGCCGACGCCGGAAAGACCGCAGCAACCAGACAGCAAATTACTATCAAGAATGGGAAACGCACGATATACACCAGACGGTTTAAGGGTTGAGGATTTTCAGGGGAACCGTTGTGGAAAGCGGAACGGTGCCTTCTTTGCTCTTCACAGGCACAACGGTCCCGTCGGCCCGGTAGGCGGTGAGCTGGAGCAGGAAGTCGCCCGGGGTGGCCTGAAACGGCACGTCGACCTGCAGAACCCACACGTTGTCGTCGGCTTTCTCGTCGGGCGCCAGCCCGTCATCGTGAAGTTTCAGCCGGATCGTGGGATCTTCCCTGACAACACCCTCAACGCGCCGAACGATGTCGTATCGGTCTTTGACTTCAACTTGGATCATGGCGGTGTCGCCGGGCTTGAGCTGATCGGGCGCGATCGCGGCCCGCTGGAACTGTGGCTGGCGCGAAGCCGTGTTACATCCCGCAATGCTTATGAACAAAACGAGTAGCGCAATTGTGTATGCAGCCTGCTTCATGTCGCCTCCACCCGCTTCCAAAGCGGGAATAAGCCTGTGTTGCGGCCATTCAAGGTCAACTGCTGTGAAGCCTAGCCCAATGTTCAACGTGGTGTCAACATCGACTCCATAGTTGCGAATTCCACTACAACGTCGGGACGCCCCCCGGCTTTTGTGGGGGTGTCCCCATTTTGACTCCACCTCATCTCCAGCCTTTGACATCCCCCGGTGCCTGTTATAAGCTCTCCGCATGAAAACCGGGATGTTTTTTCCGCTGATCGTTGCTCTCATCCTGCCTCCCGCGTATGCCGGCCATGAAACGCGGTCATACCCGGAAAACGCCCTGCCGGCGGCGGTAAATTACGTGGGCAACCTGGGTGGCGGCATGGTGCAAATCGGCCCGGGCGAATACGTTATGCGTGATTGGTTGCACATGCGCAGCCGCAGAGGCTGAGGATGGCGATACAGCTTGAATTTGCCTGGCGCGATCCGGAGAGCCTGCGCGCGGAACTCGAGAAGCGCACGGGCCTGAGGATCGACCTCACGATAACCAACAACCGGTCGACCATGATGTCGGTGCGCCGGGGCCGGGCGCGACACAGCATCGATGTGCGCCTGCACCGCATATTCCTGGCCGCCGACACCGGGGTGCTCCGATCGCTGGCGGTGTGGCTGGTGAACCCGCAGTCGAGCCGGGACGCCGCCGTCGTCGACACGTTCATCAACAGCAACTTCTGCCCGGTGCGCGCCGACACAAACAAAAACAACGGGGTTATCACCAAGGGCAGCGTGTTTGACCTCGCCGTACTGTTCCGCAGCCTGAATGCGGAGCATTTCGGCGACTCGATCCGGGCCAACATCACGTGGGGCCGGATGCCGCCCGCCAGGCGCCGGCGGTCGATACGGTTCGGCAGTTATTACCCGACCGACAACCTGATCCGGATCCACCCGCTGCTCGACCAGGAGTTCGTGCCCGTCTATTTTGCGCGCTACATCGTGTTTCACGAGATGCTGCATGCCTACCTCGGCATCGAAGAGACCGATTCGGGCCGGAGAAGGTACCACACCCGCGAGTTCAGCCGGATCGAGGAAAAATATCCCGATTACGCCCGCGCACTCAAATGGCAAAGCAACCCCGGCAACCTCAAAAAACTCCTGCGTTAATCGAAAAACAGGGACTGACTCGCTTTCGGCTGTTTGAAAGCGTGTCTGTCCCTGCTTTTCGAATAGAACGAACAGGTCCGGAAGGTTTATTAGAATCTTTGTTCGCGACATCTGCGCACGACGCGTAGATGTCGCTTAAAGGTCGCGAACAAAGATTCTGAATGCGGCTTCTTAGCCGCCTTAGTCCTATAGGTCCTATAGGTCTTATAGGTCCTATCTGGTCGAGCGGGAGGTCGACCCTCGCGGAACAGCCGCGACGCCTGCACCACAACGACCTGAGCCTTCTCTGAGGAACTCTCATGTTTTTGGCGCCGTTTCAAATATGGTATAGGTAGTGGTAAGAAGGTGTCGGAATAGTGAGCAAACTCGAATTCAAAATCCGCGGGATGGACTGCGCCGAGGAGGTCACCACCCTGAAACGGCAGGTGGGTCCGGTGGTGGGGGGCGAGGACCGGCTGGATTTCAATATCCTCGCGGGCAAAATGACCGTTCAGGCCGACTCGCCGGAAATCTCCATCCAGGCGATCCAGCAGGCCGTGCGTTCTGCGGGGCTTGACGCCGTGGTGTGGGAAGATTTTCCGCCACAACAAGTGGGTGCGCAGGAAAGCTCGTTCCTGGAGCGGCACGGGCGGGCAGTGAGTTGCTCCGCCAGTTTTGCGTTGCTGGCACTCGGCTTCCTCATCCACGCCGCCGCAGAAGGTCCGGTCGCCGCGGCTACCGCGGAAGATCACAACTTTCCGCCGGCGTCGATCCTGTTTTACGCCGCGGCCGTTGTTGTTGGCGGGTGGTACATCGCGTCGCGGGCACTTAAGGCGGCGCGAGAATTCCGGCCCGACATGAACCTGCTGATGACGGTCGCTGTGGTCGGCGCCATCATCATCGGCCAGTGGCTCGAAGCGGCGATGGTGACGTTCCTGTTTGCACTGGCGTTGTTGCTCGAAACCTGGAGCGTCAACCGGGCGCGCAGGGCGATCGGCGCGCTGCTCGACCTGTCCCCGCGCAAGGCGAGGTACGTCTGGCCCCGCGACGGCGCGGTCGAGGAAAAACCCGTCGAGCAGTTCGCGGCCGGCGACACGGTGTTGGTGCTGGCGGGCGACCGCGTGCCCTTGGACGGCGTGATCACGAAAGGCGCGACGTCCGTGAACCAGGCGCCCATCACGGGTGAGTCGGCGCCGGTGGCCAAACAGCCGGGCGACGAGGTATACGCCGGCACGATCAACAACGAAGGCGCGTTCGAGTTTCGGGTTACCCGCGCGTTCAACAACACGACGCTGGCGCACATCATTCGGATGGTCGAGGAGGCGCAGGCGCGGCGGTCGCGGAGCGAGCGGTGGGTCGAGCGTTTCGCCCGGTATTACACGCCGGCCATGATGGGTCTGGCGGTACTGATCGCCGTCGTTCCGCCGCTCTTTCTCGCGGGGGCGTGGCGCTTCTGGTTTTACGAGGCGCTGGTGTTGCTCGTGATCGCGTGCCCGTGCGCGCTGGTCATTTCGACGCCGGTCAGCATCGTGGCAGCGCTGGCGAGCGCGGCCCGGGCCGGCGTACTGATCAAAGGCGGCCTGTACATCGAGATCCCGGCGCGGCTGCGGGCCGTCGCCATCGACAAGACCGGCACGCTCACCCGCGGCCGGCCGGAGGTCCAGCGGGTCGTGCCGCTCAACGGCCACACGCCTGAAGAACTGCTCGAGCGGGCCGCCGCGGTCGAGTCGCTCAGCGAACACCCGCTCGCCCAGGCCATCCTGAGGCGGGCCCGGGCCGACGGCGTCGCGTTCGGCCGGGCCGATTCGTACCACAGCCTCAAAGGCAAAGGCGCGGAAGCCCGGGTCGGCGGCGTCAAATACTGGATCGGCAGCCACCGGTATGCGCACGAGATCGGCACGGACGATCCCGCCACCCACGCTTACGCCGAGGCGCTCGAAGACGCAGGCCATTCCGTGGTTTTCATCGGCAACGACCGGCACGTTTGCGGCCTGATCAGCATCGCTGACCAGGTGCATCCCAAAGCCGCCCAGGCCGTCAGGGCCATCAAGGCCGCCGGCATCGAGCACGTCGTCATGCTCACCGGCGACAACGAAGGCACCGCCCGCGCCGTCGCTGATGCCGTCGGCCTCGACGAGTACCGGGCCGAACTCCTGCCCGAAGACAAAGTTACAGCGGTGCGGGTGCTGGTCGAGCGGTACGGGTACGTGGCGATGGTGGGCGACGGGGTGAACGACGCGCCGGCCATGGCCGAATCGGCGCTCGGCATCGCCATGGGCGCCGCGGGGTCCGACGCCGCCATCGAAACCGCCGACGTGGCCCTGATGTCCGACGACCTCACCAAGGTGGGCTGGCTGATTACCCACTCCAGGCGGACCGTCCGCGTGATCAAGCAGAACGTCACGCTGGCGCTGGGCATCAAGGCCGTGTTCATCGCGCTGGCTATGACGGGTCTCGCCACCCTTTGGATGGCCATCGCCGCCGATATGGGCGCCAGCCTGCTGGTCATCTTCAATGGGTTGCGGCTGCTGGACGGCAACGAGAAATGATGAATGCGGAATGATGAATAGAACCGCATTTGACCCTGCAAAGGCGGAATGAGCGTATTAATGGGTGGGGTCGCGCTCCCGCGCGACCGGGTGGTGGTGGCGGTGGATGGCTTGCTTTGCCCTGAGTATGTGGTGGGAAGCCGCGGTCGAGCAGGAGCTCGACCCCACCGCCCGCTGCCCCTACTCTGAATTCTCCATGGCGAGTTGGGTGATTTTCTCGACCATGTCGGCTTTGCCGTCGATGTAGGCCTGGCGGTCGTTGTTGTGCTGGATGCACAGGTCTTGCTTGAGGCGGTTGAGCCGGTCGCGCCACTCGGGGTGCTGTCGCATGAAATCCCGGAACGCGAGGTGCTTGCGCAACTCGTAGGAACCGTCCTCGCACACATAGAGGTGATGCTCGGGTAGGCGGCCCCTGGTTTCCGCGTCCGCCAGGTCGAACGCCTCGCGTCCGGGCAGCCCGAGATCGCCCAGATGGACATAGCCGAGCGTCTCCATCTGTGCCTTGATGGTTGGAAAGGCGCCCGGCGGCGTCACAATGTCGAGGTCGATGATGGGTTTGGCCACCATACCGGGGATGGACGTGCCGCCGACATGCTCGATCGTGCAGGCGACATCGACCAGCCCCGATTCCAGAAACGTCTTGATTTGCTGGAACCAGGCAGGCCATGCCGGATCATAAGGTTGTACAAGCGTTACGGTCATGTCCGCAGTTGTTACGGTTCTTTTTCTATGGTTTGGGTTGCGTTGATGCGGCCTCGAGGTTAGCTATGGTGAACTCGACGGTGTCGCCTTCTGTGCCGGTATAGCCGCCCCAGCCGATCGAGATGGTGGAGACGGCGGCGAAGTCGAGCGGGCCTTCGGGCCCTCTTGAAAAGCCGGCGTGTTCAAACAAGGCCATCGGCACGGAGCAGCGGTGGGGCGCCTCGCCGCGCAACGGGTAGCCGGTGTCGGCGAAGTATTCGACGCCGTTTTTGTCACGGAGAATTACCAGCAAGGACGTGCCGGCGGACTGACCCGGGGGCGTTTCGGCGTCAAACGAGATGGATGCGGCCCCACTAAGGTCGACGGGGTTCGGGTAGGCGAACTGCAGGAAGAAGAACGTGTCGACGTCGCTCTTTTTTATCTTTGCGAGCGCGTTCCATCCGCGTTTTTCCGGGATGGGCGTGAGTGTGGCATCTACATACTCGCCGTGTGCGGCGGTGGGCTCGACGCTGGGCAACTCGATCGTGGATAGAGCGGTTGGCGCGGTGGAAATCTTGTGCCGTTCAGGCGGGCGGGGTTGAGCGAAACGGAAGAACACGCCGCCGTACGGGCCGAGTGCGACGGCAACATTCTCCGGCGACTCGACGGGGCCGACGGCGCCGGTCTCCGGATTCCAGCGTTCGCCTTCACCCGCCGCGGCAAGCGACACGCTGCCTTCCCAGGCGGTTTCGCTGTCATTGATCAGGAAGAATACCTCATGCCCGTCGATTCGCCGGTGGGTGTATCGGACCGGGCTATTTTGTCCCGACACGCGCACGTCCGGCGCGATGAGGCCGTCGAGGATGGATGAAAACATCGCCACGCTGCCCAGCGGCACGAACACGCCGACGCCACCCGCGGGGTTCGCGACGTACTCGAGTTCGCCATGGAACATCGCGCGCCCGAGTTCCTGGACACGTGGCGAGGGGAACTCGAGGTCGCTGTTCGCGGGCAGGTCCGCCAGGGCGATCACGATGCCGCCGGTCCGGTGGAACTCCTCGAGGTTCTCCCAGGCTTTCATCGGCAACGTATCGGCGCAGGGCAGGATAATGACGCGCCAACTCCGGCCATTGAAATTCAGCGCGCCGTTCGAGATCGAGCCTTCGCACAAGGTTCTGCCGTCGATATAGGTGAAGTCATGCCTAGCGTGGTACAGGCTCTCGGACGCGGCGCGGTACACCCGTTCGACCTTCCGCGCTTCATACGGCGAATCGCCGACCATATGGTGGGCCGGCGTGAACCGCGGCCACAGCGTCTCGATGGGATACACGACCGCGATATCCGCGACCTGTTGCCCGCCCTCGAGCATGGTCGTGCACCGGCCGATCCACGTGTTGAGGCGTTGTAGCTGCTCGTCGGTGAGGCCCGCGAACGAGTAGTAGCTCGTGATGGTCGTGATGCCGTTCGCGATGAGCCTGTTGCAGGTGCCGCGTATCTCGTCTTCGGAGACGGGCCGGACGGGCCGGTCGTCGCCTTTTGGCCGGTACCGCTGCGAGTGATCGGACGTCTCGCACATCGTGACGGTCCGCCCTTCGAGCTCGGCGGCGCTGCTGATGAGGCGCGCGATGTACCACGGCACGTCGCGCGGGATGCTCGTAAGGCAGTCGATGCTCGGCGCGTCGAGCCGGCGCACGCACCGGAAAAAATCGCCATAGAGCGGGACGTGCGTCAGCAGCGGCTCCTCGAACAGGGGATGGCCGCCGGACAACACGTTGTGGTCGCGGCACCAGTCCTGGATCTGGCCGAAAAAGTTCTCCGAAACGAGTTCGCCTACGGTCAGCCAAAAATCGTAGCGCGCCCGCTTGCTTGTCCCGCCGTCTTCGAACAACGCGGGAATCACCGGATCAAGGGCGTATCCGCGCCGCTTCTCGAACTCGATGGGCAGGTTCGGCGACCACGGCAGAATCCGCCACGGCTGCTCGCGGAGGAACATGCTCATCAGCGACGGCTCGTCGGTGAACGTCGCGATGAAATACCGGCCGAGGTCGTCCCCGAGATGGCCCGCGTAGGTGCCGTGCGTGACCTCGAGGAACCGCGCCGTGGGTTCCGCCATGAGCAGGTTGATGTACGGCAGTTTATCGGCAAGACTCAGTTCAGCGTGCGTCCCTTCGTACAGCCGCCCTTGCGTGATTGCCATCACGTGCCACTCGCCCGCCGGCGCCTCCCACGTCAGTTTAGAGCCGGTGACATCGGCGGCAAGGTCCACCGCGCCCCCGAGATCGAGCGCGCCGTCGTGCACCGGAAACGCCGCGGCCCGCACCAGCACGCCCGGCGGCAGATCCAGCGTGACCGGCCCGCCGGCGGTCCGCGCCGAGGTCTCGTACAGGCCCCACGCCTCCCACTCGGGGTGATCGCGCAACGTGATGCCGAACGCCGCGCCCGACGGGTACCCGTGCTCGTCGTACAACCACAACGCCAACCCGGCGTCCTTGGCCATCCCAACCCAGCGCGTGAAGGATTCCCATTTCGCCGGATCCTCGATATACCCATTGAACGACACGTTCGTCGCCATCCCCCCAAACCCCTGCGCAACAAGTTTCGCCTGAATCGCCTCCTGCTCCGCCGCCCCATCCGGGTACACATGGACAATCTTCAGAATCCGCGCCGACGCAGGCGGGTTCGCAAACCGCTCCGCCAGCGGCGCATCCGGCGACGAAAAAGCGCTTTCTTGCCCTTCCGCCCAGCCCACACACGCCGTCACTACCATCAAAATCAGCCCCAGGCGCAATAACCTCATCACCATTCACCTTTCCGTTGGTGTAAACGCTTAGCCACTCACATCCTTGATGCCATACACAGGCGGATGCAGGTCTCGTCGTTCGGGTTTGGTCTTGGATCAGGTTCCCTGGACTGCGCTGAGGAGGACGGCCGAGGCGCGCGTGACCGGGTAATCCGGGCCGGGAAACTTCTGGAACTGGACATGCCCGTCGAGATACAGGACGTTACTGCCGCCCGGGACGTGGTTGAAGTCCTCGGGCTGGGTGGAGACGAGGTCGAACATGATTGGAATCTCGCTTTGTGCCTCGGCGCTGGCGGCGGGGCTGTTGATGTCGGTGATAAGGAACCGCTCGATGCCTTCGCGAAGCCGGTATACGGGCTCAGTACCGCCGTAGTCGCTCAGATCGAGGTCTTTGTCCTGCGCGGCAAAACAGATGGCGACACTCTCCGGCGTGTCCGGCAGCGCGTCGTCCAGTGTTTGAACCAGTTCCATGATGGCAAGCGCAAAAGCTTCATTGATATAGCCTTCGAATACGGCCGCCATGTCGATGGGAATGTTGGGGTCGTTCGGGTCGTTTGGTCCGTGTATCACCTTCGATGTGAGCATCCAGCCCGAGTACACGTAAGAAACCGGCTCGATCCGGCACGGCACTATCGGGAGCGCCGGATTGCCTTGCGAATGCCAGTCGTCCGTGTTGGCTCTCGCGTCCGACGGGCACACCAGCACGTTCACATCGCTCAGGTACTCGGGGTAGATCGAAGGGCCCGCGATGGAAAAGTCCACCTTCGGGTCCAGGCACTCGTCGCCCGACGCTTCGTCCACGTATTTCTGCATAGGCAACTTCTCGCCCGGCGCCTCGCCCGAATACATCTTGCAGACAAGGCCGAGTTGTTTCAGGTTGTTCTGGCAACTTGCGCGCCGGGCCGACTCCCGCGCCCGAGCAAGCGCCGGAAGCAAGATGGCCGCCAAAATGCCGATGATTGCAATCACAACCAGCAATTCTATCAACGTGAATCCCGTTCTTTTCATAATGCCCTCCTTCGGAGGGTGATGCCCCTCCTTTCGGTGGTTATAACAACCAGCCAAACACGCCCCACGTAAGGCGGCTAAGAAGCCGTGCGGCTAAGAAGCCGTGCGGCTAAGAAGCCGCTTGCAGAATCTTTGTTCGCGACCTTCAGCCAACATCTGTGCGTCGTGCGCAGACGTCGCGAACAAAGATTCTAAGCCGTCCGTATAAACCGTCCAACGCCCCTTACGCCCCCATTCTAAACCCGCCTTGCTTTTCCTGCAATACGCGTACGCGATAAGGAGCACGGCGCGGAACAGGGCCGGTCCATGGCCGGACTCGCGCTGGAACAAGCAACAACGGCCTGAAATCGCCGCAAATGCCTGACATCACGTTGGTTGCGGGAGCCGGAGCAACCCCGAGGCGTTGTTAGAGGCCGCCCCGTGTCTTCAGCCGTCTCTACGGGACTACCGCGGCGGTCCATCCAAACCCAGGACGCAATCGTCCTGGGCTACTTTCGGAAGTCCCTCCAGGACTGTGCACGCGAGACGCTGCGGCTGAGAGCCGGCACCACAATACCTCCCGGTTTGTTCGCTTCTGA
>DATKVG010000185.1:0-12060 GCA_035530195.1 Bathyarchaeia archaeon
TATTGTTGAGTTGATCCGCGGTGGGGGCGTAGTAGATGTAGCCGTTGGTGCACCCGGCGACGAACGTGAACTCGTGTGGGGACGTCTTCTTGATGTTGAGCCCTATCTCGACGCTCAATTCGCCCGGGAACGTGACGAGCACGAAATCGCCGATTCGCAGGCCGGCGACCTCGACGTCGACAGTCCTTTTGGGCGCGGCCGTATTCTCGGCCTGATGTTTCCGGAGCAAGTCCAAATTTGTTTGGAGCCGGGTCAGTTCTTCCATGATGCGGATGTTTTCAATGTATTGTTTTAGATTTTCCCGGTTATCGGCATCGAGTTTTTTCAAGTCCTCGCTGCCCATCATTTCTTCGTGCAGATACCGGTGCGCGTAGTACGACGGGAACTCGGGTGACAGGCCGTACTTCACGGCCAGCGGGATGAACGTTTTCAGGTTGAGGTCCGTCGCTTTCAACGAATGAAGGAGGTTTGTCTGCTGCGCTTCCATTGCGGCAATCCGTTTTGCGGTATCCGCCCGGGGCAGTTCGATGGTTTCACTGACAACTCGCAACCGGTCATCGGGTTTCGCCTGGATTTTACGCAACGCTTGCAGCGTGCTGAGGCCCAGCATGTTTCCCAGCGGCTCCGCGTCGCGAGGTTTGTCCACGTCCTTATACATGGCGGGATTAATGTCGCCCGCGCTGCCCTGCAAGAACAGGGCGATCGCGCCGTCGCTCAGATTGTCCTCGATGACCTTTGAAGCAAAGCCGGTGATGTCGGCCGTATTGGCGCCGCTGGGCACGCCTTCAATCGGGTGGCATGCGAAGTTGTAGACGACCGCCAGGGTCCGCCCGTCTTTTTTGTCCAGCCGGAGTATCCCGATTTCCGGATCGATCGGGCCGACCGCGGCGATCAGTTCATCCGGCGGCGCCGAATAGGCTCTCCGGCTGTCGGTCTCGCTGCCGTCCTTGAGCTTATACCGGCGGTTCTCGCTGATTCGGTTTTCTTGCCCGACGCCCGCGCCAATATTGACTGGGACCAGATTGGCGGCCGCTTCCCGGACGGCCTCGAGTGTCCGTTCGGCGACATCCGCGCAAACCGTTCCATGGCAATGGCTGGCATTGATTAGGACGTTTGCGGGCTTGATGCCGAATTCGTTTTCTATTTGCGAACGCACCGCCGGCAGGTAATCGCTGCCGATTCGGCCAATCTGCCCGATTGCGACCGCATCAACCGTGATAATGACGAGCGCTGTCTCGTCGTTTTTCAAGACGAGCGCCTTCGCATACAAGGGGCCGTAGACCGGACCGGCGTCCCGGTCGGTAATGTCGACTTTCGCGGCGCCCGCCTGAAGTTCCGCGGCATACGCAGCGTTAACCGCGAGCAGACCTGCAACCACGAGCGCTACCGCTATCGTATTGGTTTTCATGTGTCGTCATGCCTGTCCATACGCAACAAGAAGTTCAATTCAGATCACCCATACGCTGGCATAAGGATTATGTGAAGATCAAACCCTCAGCCTCGCGCCGGCAATTCAGCCAGACGTCCGCACCTACTGGGCGAGGCGGTAGATTTCCCAGGCGATGGCGCCGTGGATGATGCCGGATGCGGCAAGTAGGGGGACGTCGTAGCCTTCGAGGGGGACGCAGGCGTCGGGCCAGTCCCACATGGGGTCGATGTAGACGACGTTGGGGTTGTTGGCGTAATCGCGGTCGTAGAGGACGCTCATGTAAGCGGCTTTGCCGCCGGCTCGAGTGATTCGTTCGAGCATGAGGGTTGGGGGGTGCTGGTAGCCGACGTGTACGGCGAAATCGCCGGGGTGGTAGGTGTCTTCGGGTGGGGGTGAGTTGCGGAACCCGGCGTTCCAGACGGCGGATCTGAACATGTTGCCGATGTCGGTCTTTCCCACCTCGTCCGGAAAGAGGTGGCCCATGCTGTACATGTAGAGGGTGTGGCCGCCGGCTTTGGCTTCGCGGGCCCACCGGCCGGCGGTCTCGATGTTTTGCCGCTGCTCGGTCTCGACTCTGCGGAGCATGCCCGAGACGGTCTCGACGAACCGTTTGCCGAGGACGCCGTGGGGGACGGGCGGCGGGATGGGCGCGTCGTGCCAGGCGATTGCGCCGTCTTTGTACTGAGCGATTCGGGCGTTGCCGCCGTACGCGCCGATGCTTTCGTAGATGACGGGCATTTTGCCGAGCCGGGTCAACGCCGCTATCAGCTCCCCCGTGAAAATCCACCCCGGAATAGCATTAGCGAGCGTCGGGCTGACACCGGCCTCCGCGGCATGGCCGTACACACACACACCGGCAGTTTGAACCTTTAGTACGAACGTTATTACGTAGGATGTGCCAAAATTGGGGGCAAATGTACCGTCTGGAGCGTACAAAACCACATCCCCATCGCCGGCCTTCTTCCCCCCGAGCGGTTTCATCATCATGAGCCCGCCGGCGCGGCCGCAGAGCTCGCTGACCCAAGATGGCTGCCCGGCGGCCCAGATCTTGCCGCCGTCGGCGAGTCTCTTGGCGGCGGTTTCAGCGGGTACTTTGAGCGCGGGGATGTCGGCGGCGCAGAGATGGAGTGCGCGGTCGACACGGAGGATGTAAGACCCGTTTCCCGTCCCGGCACACGCCAGCAATGTAAGAATCACGGCCATCGTTACTCCTGACTCCTGACTCCCTACCTCCTGATTGAAACCATTTCGGCATCGGGATAACGCGCGACGAGGGCTTCGGCCACCCGTTCAATGTCGGGCGGCTCGACCGACGCGAGTTCGAGATCCATTTCGGTCCGCGCGCCGCCTTCCAGTGTTCTGACGCGTGAGCCCAGGATGGTGAGTCCGTGTTCGGCGATAAGCCGCTCGATTTCGCGGGCGACTTCGAGACGTCGGTGGACGGTTATCGAAAGGGAGACGCGCTCTTTCTGCGGAAGGAAGGTCTCGACATATTCAAAACAGATGACGACCACAAGAGCGAACAGGGTTGCGAGTACGGCGATGAGTTCGAGCCCCGCCCCGATAGCGATGCCGAGAGCGGCCACAAACCAGATCATGGCCGCGGTGGTCAGCCCGCGTTGTTCCCCGCCCACCGTGAGTATGGTGCCTGCACCGAGAAACCCGATGCCCGTGATGATGCCCGCGGCGAGACGCGCCGACTGGTCGGAAAGCCCCGTCCCGCCGGTCAGGATTCGGGAGACGGCCATGAGCAGCGTGCTTCCCAGGCAGACCAGGATGTGCGTCCGAAGACCCGCGCCCCGCCCTTTACGCTGCCGTTCCAGCCCGATCGCGCCGGACAGGACTACGGCCAGCGCAAATTGCCCGATTGTGGGGAGGAGGTGTTCCATGGTGTTTTACTCTCGGGTGGCCTTTTCTTTGTATTTTTCTGCCCGCTCGGGCTGGTTGAGTTGTTGCGCGATGTCGGCGAGGATCAGGAGGGGCGCAGTGGGTTCTTCGGCGCGTGCGGGTTCGCTGCGCAGGTAAGTTTCGGCGGCGTCCCACATGCCCGAAGCGGCGCAGGCTTTAGCGAGTTCGGCCCAGGCGAACGGCGTTTCGGCGGGTTTTTCAGGAGGGACGGGGTGGTCGCGCACGAAGTTTTCCATCGCGCTGAGCTGCGTCTCGGCTCCGCTGAGCCGCGTCTCGGCTCCGCCGAGGCGCGCCCACACGAATCCGGTGAGCACCCAGGCGTGGAAATCGCCCGCGCCGGTTTGCCAGACGGCGTCGAGCGCGTAGGACGCGGCGAGCGGGTTTCCGCGGAGCGCTTGAGCCTGTGCGACAAGCCTGAGGCCGTTGGGATCGTTCGGGTTTTTCTTCAGCAGGGCCACCGCCTGCTGCTCGACTGAAGCGCTTCGTTTGCGTGCGTCGTCGATGTTTTTCAGGGATCGAGCGAGCGCCTGGTCGCCGGGCTCGAGACCTGTGGCGCGTTTGAGCACGGCTTCGGCGGATTCGAGATGGCCAAGTTGTGACAGGCCGAAGCCGAGCCGGGCGAGCGCGGGCGCATCAAGCGGCGAGATGCCGTCGGCTTTGCGGTAGAGATCGATGGCTTCTTCGAGCGTACGCGTGTCGGGCGCTTTTGAATACATGTCAAACAAGAGGTTCGCGGCGTCGAGGGCGGCGTCGCGGTTTTCGAGATCGATGCGGAGCACATTAAACAAGGCCTGGAGCGATTCTCGAGTTTTTCCCTGCACCTCGAGCGCGGTGGCCAGCCAGAGTTTCGGCTCGATTTGCGAGGGGTCGCGGCGGATGGCGTCCTCGAGTCGCGATTCCGCTTCCACGGCGAGTTGCGTGTTTTGGGCCTGCCGCGCCTGTGCGGCGAGCATGCGGCCGAGGTTGGCCGGCGGGGCGGGGGAGAGCGGGGCTTTTATGGCGGCGTTTTGCCAGAGGTCGAACTCGCTTCGCCAGACGGTTGTGCGCATGTATGATGCGACGCCCGAGGCGAGGACGAGTGCGGCCGCAGCGATGCCGGCTGCGGGGCGGAGTCCCGGTTTTACGAACTCGTAGAGCCACGGCGCGAGGAGTGCGAGGCCGGCGAGGGCGAAATACGCCCGGCGTTCGACAACGGCGGGGCCGTGCCAAGCGGCGTATGCCAAACCCAGCACCAGCCACAGTGCCGCGAGCCCGCCCACGGATCGGCGGGACATCATCGCGGCAGTCAGCAGCACCGCCACCGCGAGTACGGTCAAGCCGATGATGAAGTGGATTGCGGGCGCATCGTGGACGATAGACAAGCCGTAGGGCACGAAAGCCATGCGGGCGTATTGCGCAAAGAGTGCGGGGAGGTTGCCGGGCGCGGGCAGGCCGTGTTCGACGGCGGCGTAGACGGCGAGTGCGAGCAGGGCGGCCCAGTAGGGGACGTGGACGCGCCATGGCGTGCGGGCGCGGTCTCCGAGGGACCAGTGTGCCGCAAGGAGGACCGCGGGGACGATGACGGCGGATGCGTCGGTCAGCGCGGCAAAAAAGAAACAGAATACGGAGGCAACGAGCGCGCCCGATTTGACGCCCGTTTCATCGGTGGCGGACCGGATGAACAGCAGGATCGAGGCCAGCGATAGGGTGGTGGCGAGTACGGGGCCGCGGCCGATCACGTAGAGGAGGGATTCGCTTGCAAGCGGGTGGAGGACGACCAGCATGCCGGCGATCATCGCGACGACGGGCGCGGATTTCGGCATGAG
This sequence comes from Bathyarchaeia archaeon, assembly GCA_035530195.1. Classification (GTDB taxonomy): domain Bacteria; phylum Hydrogenedentota; class Hydrogenedentia; order Hydrogenedentales; family SLHB01; genus JAPLKX01. The sequence continues at coordinate 5,143 of DATKVG010000185.1, forward strand.
GCGGCGGCATACGAGAAAGACCAGGAGACCGTTGGCGAGATGCAGCAGGAGGGACGTGAAGCGCATGAAGCCGGCGGATCCGGGCGCCACGGCCCAGTCGAGTGCCAGGGTGAACAAGGCGAGCGGCTGTGGCGCGCCATCGATGGCGGCGTTGGGCAGGGTGACGAGCGAGTGGAGGGGGGTGTTGTCGCGGACGACCTGCTGGTCGAGTCCCTGGAACGGTATTCGGATGCTGCTGGACCACCCGATGAGGCCGACAATAAAAATGAGGAACGCGCTGATCCAGACCTGTGCGGTGTCGATGCCGACGTCGCCGCGGAGGATGGGCCGGCTCAGCCGCTTGTCGAGTTCGGCATTTCCGGTAGATTCAGACTCAGGTTCGACGCTCACAAGAAGACTCCTGGAAGAAGACGGGGGGAATTATAGGCGAAGAGGACGTGATTAACCAAGAACAAGAATAGGACCTATAGGACGTATTGGACGAATAGGACCTATACGGCGAGGCGCTTCTAGATGTACCGACGGGTCTGGCGTTTTGAGATGCGCAAGGCGTAATCGGCAAGGCGCAATAGGAGGGCGGCGAGGCCGAGGGCCGCGAGCAGAATCGCCGGGGTTCGGCCGGGCATGTAGTCGGCCGCCAGCATGGCGACGGTTTGTGGGTCGCACTCGTTTTGGTCCTGGCGCAGGCGCCAGTGGCCCACACGCACCGAGTGGCCGGGTTTGATCGTCACTTGGCGGGTGGTCGTTCCGGCAATCGTGAGAATGTAGTTGACGTCCCGCGGCGGAAACAGGCGCTTGTATTCGACGAGCCAATCGCCGAGGCGCTTCGCCTCGCCCTGGCGCAGTGTGATTTCTTCGCCCGACTCTGATTTCAGCACGGCGGCCCACAGCTTCGATTCCAATTCGCCAACGGGCACGGCGCTCGAGAGCACGTCATCGAGGCACAGGTTCAACGGTGCGGGGTCGGGGTGAAAGCATTGGCCGCGCTGCAACTCTTTCTGCCCGGCCGGCTGGCGGTTTTCGTATGCGGCAACAAGGGCGCGGCCGTCTTCCCATGCGTGCACCATGAACACTTGCGGGGCCAGCGCCGGATATTCAAACTGGACGGGAACGCCCTCGACGGTTTCGTTCGCGGCCACCCACACCACCTCTTTGGTGCCAGCGCGGTCGATCTCGACCGCCACGGCCGGCCGTTTTTCGTCGAACGCGATGAGCGTGACTTCTTCGCCGCTGGACAGACGGGCGCCGGTCCCCGGCGTGAACGCGTGAAACCAGTTGATCGCGCCGCCGTCAACCACGCCCCACCGCGCCGATTCCAGCCCCGGCAGCTCAGCCGCGGCGGCGGCCCGCGCCGCTTCGGCGTCGCCGGCGTGCCAGGCGAAGTAGACAGCCGCCCCGGCCGGCGTTGCCTGCCAGATGCCCGAGGCCAGGAACAGGATTGTCCGAGCCGCTTCATTGGCGCTGTCGCCGGTCAGCGTGACGGCGGCCATGGGCATACCCTGTGGGTCTCTCATCAGGCCGGACCATTGGTCTATGCTTGCGATTCTATACGTTGCGCCGCCTATGCGGGCTTCGCCCCTCTCCTGGATTTCGAGCAACCCGCCGGGTTCGGGGCCGGAGAGGTTAAGCAAGTGTTTGGGGGGCGGCGCGGAGATGACGTCGATCTTGTCCAACGTGACAGAAAACGGGAGCCGCACAGCGTGGTATTCGGCTGATTTTGAAAACACTTTCCACGCGGTTTCGGGATCTTCGAAAGGAATCTGGCGGCCCCGCACGTTGGGCAGCACGTTCGGGGTTCCCGGCCGTAGTGGGATCATCGCCGAGGCGACGGCGATGTTCTCTTCCTGCCCGAGCCCGATGGCCAACCTGCCGTGAAACTTCGCCATCGTGCTGTATGCTGCGCAAATCAGCGCCGCCACCAGCGCAACGTACATCACCACTGCGAGAAGAAGACGATACACACGCGCCTTCACAAGGCCGCCTCGACCTCTTTAGCCTTATTCCCGCCCGGCTTAAGTCTAAACAGACCGAGGACGCTGTCGTAGTAGCTGTAGAGGGTTGGGACAACGAACAGGGTGAGGAGGGTGGCGAAGAGAAGGCCGATGATGACGGCGATGGCCATGGGCCCCCACCACTGGCTGCTCTCACCACCGACGGTCCATGTGTAGTCGCGGAAATTGAAGCTGACGCCGGCGGCCATGGGCACCAGCCCGATGACGGTGGTGATGGCGGTGAGCACGACGGGCCGGAACCGTGTGGTGGCGGCTTCGACGATGGCGTCGATGGAGGGCATGCCTTCGGCGCGCTTGACGTTGATGAAGTCGAGCAGGACGATGCCGTTGTTGACGACGACGCCGGCGAGGCTGATGCAGGCGATGCCCGTCATGAGGATGTCGAATGGCATATCCCAGATGAGGAGTGCCACGAGCACGCCAGCCACGCTGAGGACGACGGTCGTCATGATGATGAGGGGCTGCATGAGGCTGTTGAACTCGGCGACCATGACGAGCGTGACAAGGAGGAGGGCGACGATGAAGGCTTTGCTGAGGAAGTCCTGTGTCTCAACGAAATCCTCGTTCTCGCCGGTGTATGAGATCGAGTAGCCGGCGGGCAGCGGGAAGTCTTTTAGCTCCTGCTGCACGAGTTTGAGTACTTGCGGGGCTTCCATCCCTTCGACTTCGCCGAACACCGTCAACGTGCGTTTGCGGTTGATGCGCATGATGCGGGAGAGCCCGCCGCCCTGCTCGATTTTGGCGACGGCCGAGAACGGGATGGCGGTTCCCTGCAGGTTGATCAGGTTCATGGTCTCGACGTTTCGGAGGTCTTCGCGGAACCATTTGGGGAACCGGACCATGACGTCGTACTCTTTGTCGCCTTCGCGGTATTCGCCGGCTTCGAGCCCGCTGATGGCGGCTTTAACGGTAGCGCCGACGAATTGTGTATTGAGCCCGGCGAGGTAGGCGCGTTGGCGGTCAACGTTGACGCGGACTTCGGGCTTCCCGGTGTCGTAGTCGTCGTCGAGGTCGACGAGCCCGGGGACGTCTTTGATTTTGCGCTTGATTTCCATGGCGAGCTTGGCGAGTGTTTCGAAATCGTCGCCACTGATTTCAATGTTTACGGGCGGCCCGGTAGGCGGGCCCATTTCCTCTTGTTTTTTAACGCGAATTTCCGCGCCGGGGATCTGGCCGGCCAACTGGCGGATGTTGTTCAAGACTTTGGTGGGCAGTTCGGTGCATTGTTCGAGTTTGGGGAAATTGATGTTGATCCGGTTTTCGTGGCTTGTGGTGCTGTCACCGTGGCTGAACATTTCGACGCCGTGCGACCCGACGTTGGCGATGAAATTTAAGACGTTTTTCTTTTCGGGCTGAATTCGGGCTTCGATTTCGCGGACAAACGCGTCGGACGTGTCGAGCTTTGTGCCTTGGGGGCAGTCGATGTCGATATAGGCGTGCCGCGGTTCCGTTTCGGGCATGAACTCGACTTTTGCGCCGGCGGCGTAGACGACTACGATGGAGGCGACGACGGTGAGGAATAGGACGGTTGTGACGAGCCGCCACTGGAGGGCAGTGCGGAGGATTCGGCCGTAGATCTTGAGTATGGGGTGGCGCTTGATTCTTACTTGTCCGTCCTTGTTGCGTTTCAGTTTTGCAGCGGGCATCCACATGGCAGCGAGTGCGGGGTTGACCACCATGCCGACAAACAGCGAGGCCAGCAAGGCGATCGAGACGGTCTGCGGCAGGTAGAACATGAAATCGCCCATGATGCCCGGCCAGAACAGGAGCGGGGAAAAGCCGGCGACGGTCGTCAGGGTCGAACCGATGATGGGCCATGCGACTTCGGACGCGCCGCGGTACGCGGCCTCGACTCGGCCCATGCCGGTCTGGATGTGCCGGTAGGTGTTTTCGACGACGACGATGCTGACGTCGACGAGGTTGCCGAGGACGAGGATCAGGCTGTAGAGGACGACCATGTTGAGTGTGACGCCGATCATTTTCAGGATGATCAGCGTGATAAACATCGAGACGGGAATTGCGAGCGCGATGAAGATGGCGTTGGTGAAGCCCATCGCCAGGAGGATGACGGCGAGCACGAGGATGAGGCCGCTAAGCATCCCGTTTTCGAGTTCGGCGACCATATCGCGGACGAAATCTGAGAAGTCCATCGTGATGGCGACGTCGACGCCGGGCGGGAACTTTTTCCGCATCTCGTCGAGGACTTCATTGACTTCGTCGGCGACGGCGATGATGTTTTCGCCGGCCCGTTTTGAGAGTGTGAGCGTGACGGCGGGCGTGCCGTCCATTCGGGAGTACGTGACGGGGTCTTTGAACCGGTCGCGGACGGTGGCGATATCGCGGAGGTAGACGATGCCCTGGGGGGTAGCTTTTACGATGAGTCCGGTGAGTTCGTCTGGGGTTTTGAACTCGCCGGGTACGCGCATGAGGAACTTGGCTTCGCCCAACTCCATGGCGCCGCTGGGTGTGTTGACGTTTTCGAGCCGGGTGAGCAGGGCCAAATTCGACAGCGACACCCCGTAACGCGCCACCCGCTCGGGATCGACCTCGATCTCGATCTCGCGCTCGACCCCGCCGATGATGGCGACATCGAGTACGCCCTTGATGGCCTCGAACCGGTCTTCGAGATCCTCGGCGATCTTATTGAGCGCGGCCGGGCCGATGGGTCCGGTGAGGCACATAATGAGGATGGGCATTTCGGAGATGTTGATTTCGCTGATGACGGGCTCCTCGGCTTCCTGGGGGAGATCCTGGCGGGCGAGGTCGACTTTGTCGCGGACTTTTTGGAGTGCGCCGGTGATGTCGGTGCTCGAGACGAACTCGATCAGGACGACGGAGACGCTTTCGAGGCTTCGGGATCGGATTTCCTTGATGCCGCTGATTCCGGTGAGTTTTCGCTCGATGGGGATAGTGACGAGTGATTCGATGTCTTCGGGTGAGACGCCGCGGTAGCTGGTGACGACGCTGATCAGCGGCACGACGACTTCGGGCGCGGCCTCGCGCGGCAGCGAGACGTAGCTGTAGATGCCGCCGATGGCGGTGATGAAAAGAAACACGACCACCGTGACACGCTGGTTGATGGCGAGTTGGTTGAGCCGCATCAGTCGAGAACCTCGGAGACTTGGACGGGTTCGCCTTCGATCAGCTCGCGCTGGCCGGAGACAATCAGGCGGTCGCCCGGTTTGAGGCCGGTGACGGCCTGGACGACGTCATTCTGAATAATGCCGATTTCGATTGGTCGAACGCGGGCCACGCCGGAGTCTTCCACCATGACGAACCGCTGGTTTTCGACGGTCATGACGCTGAAAATGGGGACCGTAACGGAGTCGGGGCAGACACGTCTGACGAGGCGAACGCGGGCGATCATTCCCGGCTTGATGATGCCTTCCGGATTATCCACGGCGACTTCGGTGACGAACGTCAGTGTGGACGGGTCGGCGGTGGTGGCGATTTTGTGGATCGAGCCGTTGAACTCGCGGCCTTCGATGGCGTCGAGTGTGACGATTGCAGGTGCGCCGGGTGCGAAATTGCCGACTTCGCGTTCGGGCACGCCGACGCTGACCTTGATTTTGTCCATTTGCACGAGTCGGACGAGCGGCATGCCGGTGTCGACGAACTCGTCTTTGTCTTTGAACAGGCGGTCGACGATGCCGCGTATGGGTGCAGTGACGATGCTTTTCTGCAACTGGATCTCGACAAGCCGGAGGTTCGCGGCGGCCATTTCGTTGTCGGCGGAAACTTTATCGGAGGCCTGCGTGGTGGCGACGCCTTTTTCGGCCAGCGACTGGATGCGCTGCAACTCCTGGGCGGCGAGTTTTTCCTGAGCGCGGGCCTGGTCGAGGTGGGCGTTCAACAGGCGCGTGTCGATCCGAACCAGTTCCTGGCCGGCCTCGACGCGGTCGCCTTCTTCCACGCCCTGCCAATCGATTTTGCCGCCGGTTTCCGCGCTTACCAGGATATCTTCCCACGGGAGGACGCCGCCGGTCAGGATCAGCCGGTCTTCGATGGTGCAGGCTTTCAGCGTCATCACCTTAACGGACGGGACGCGCTCATGTGCGACTCCTGCGGCCGTGGCCGCTTCGGCCCGCGATGCGCGAATGCGCGATGCAACGGTCGTGACGGCATATCCGCCGACAATGATCAATCCGCACAAGACAAAGGTTGTTACGATTCTCATTTCTCAGCCACCCGGTTTTGTGCCGCGTTCGGGTTGTTTTTGTACGGGCGAGAACCCGCCGCAGTCTCGAACGTGGTTTTCATCTTGTTTGTTGCGCCGCCCCCGGCGCCCTTAACGAATAAGTCCACCAGATAATCGGCCAGATCCGGGGCAAGCACGGCTTCGGGCCGGTATATCTTTGCCATGATGTGCATGTCCATGATGCCGGCGAAAACCAGGGCCAGGGATTGCGCGTCGCCGCCGTCCAATTCGCCCGCATCCAGCCCTTCCTGCATAATCCGAGCGAGGCGGTCCAGCCGCCCCTCGACCATCTTCGTCATGTCCAACCGCAAGCCTTCGGCGGGACTTGCAAACACCGCCTGTAAGAGCAACCTGACCATACCGACGGATTCTTCGGCGCCGGCGAAAGTCGCGCTCATGACGGCCGTGAGTTTGGCGTGGCACGAGCCCGGCGTTTGGATGATCTGATCGAGGTCGGCGCCCAGTTCGGCAAAACTGGTTTCGACAATGCGGCAAAATAGGTCTTCTTTGTTTTTGAAATAGTAGTAAAGTACGGGGCGGGTCACGCCGGCCCGCTCGATGATCTCGCGGATGGTGGTGCCTTTGTAACCCTTCTCGGAAAACAGGGCGAGCGCGCTGTCGAGCAGTTTGCACTCGGTGCCCGTCCCGCCGGGGATCTCGTTCATGGCCGACCACCCTACCTAACGTTCGTTACAGAGAAGAGATTTT
>DATKVG010000186.1:0-18602 GCA_035530195.1 Bathyarchaeia archaeon
CTCGATACCAAAAAAGGGACGGTTACCCTGAGCCGGGATGGGATGATCAGGCAGGGCGAGGCCAGTTTCCCGGCCACGGTCCGGAAAACCGTCACGCTTCGCCCGCGTGCAACGCATTTCGAGATACGGTATGATGTGGCATTCCACGGTTCGGAACAGGTTACGTGCCTGTTCGGCGTGGAATTTGCCGTCAACCTGCTCAGCGGGGCGTCGTTTGACCGGTATTACCGGTCGGACGACACCGACCTCCATTGCGCGCGGCTGGGCGAGATGGGCTGTGACGAAGGGCTTTCGCACATCGCGCTTCGCGACGACTGGCAGCACTTGGAGTGCGGGTTCCGGTTCAGCGCGCCGGCAGAACGGGTGTACCGGTTCGGGCTGGAGACGGTCAGCCAGTCGGAGGGCGGCCAGGAACGGGTGTACCAGGGCAGCGTGGTGGTTCCGTGCTGGGAGGTCGAGTTGACGCCGGGCCAGTCGTTTACGCGGACGATTATGGCTGAAGTGGCCGGCGTGTAGCTGATAAGTCAGCCGGACGGCTGATAAGTCAGCCGGACGGCTGATCGATGTTACAATTTGTGGTAGTTCCGTGGTGGGAACCCGCGTGCGCGCACGGTTCAGCAGGAGGCGTGGTAAGAACCTAGATGGAAGAGTTTAGCGAAGAGATGTTGATTGTCAATCCGTTGGGCATGCATATCCGCCCGGCCGCGAAACTGGTCGAGACGGTGTTGCCTTTTGCCAGCGAGGTCTACCTGAAAATGGATGGTCACCTGCCCGTGAACGCCAAGAGCATCATGGGCGTGTTGACCCTGCTGGCGCCGCAGGGCAGCCGGATCACGGTCATCTGCAAGGGCCCGGACGCCGGCGAGGCGCTCGATGCCGTGCGCGCCCTGATCGCTTCGGGATTTGGAGAATAGTCTTGGAGATAGCATTGCGGGGCATAGGCGTATCGCCGGGGATAGCGATAGGCCCGGTGTTGCCGTTTGACGTACATACGTTCGAGATCCCGAAGTACCGGATTTCCGACGCCGTCGCCGAATTGCAGCGGCTGGACGCGGCGGTGGCTGGGGTGCGCCTGGACCTCGAGCGGCTCCACCAGCAAACGGCCAACTCGCTGGGCAAAGACCACGCCGACATCTTCAAAGCCCACCTTATGATGCTGGACGACGTCACCATTCGGAAGGATATCGAAGGCCGGCTCAGCCAGGAAGGGTTCAATATCGAGTACCTGCTCGACGACCTCCTGGCCAGTTACGCCAAAACCATGCGCACAGTTTCCGACGCGCGGTTCCGCGAGAGGACCAACGACCTTCTCGACGTTGGGAAACGGATTCTCGGGAAGCTGCTGAACGCGGAGTTGGCGAGCCTTGAAAGCATCGAGCATCCCAGCGTGGTTGTCGCGTACGACCTGTCGCCGAGCGAAACGGCCAACATCGACGTCAAGAACGCGCTCGGGATAGCCACGGACATCGGGGGCCCGACCTCGCACACGGCGATTCTGGCGCGGGCGCTGGAGATCCCGGCGGTGGTTGGCCTGCGGTACGCGTGCGCGCACGTGAAGCCCGGGGACGTGGCGATTGTCGATGGTACGAACGGCTACGTGTTTATCCGGCCGGACGCTTCGACGCTGGCGGAGTTTACCGAGGAGAAGGGGCGGGTCGAGCGAAAGCGGCGCGATCTGCTCGAGGCGGAGGAAGCGGTTGTTTGCAAGACGCTGGACGGGTACGAGTTTCCGCTGATGGCGAACATCGAGTTGCCGGTCGAGGTTACGCACAGCCTGAAGGTCAAAGTGCAGGGAGTGGGCCTGTACCGGACCGAATACCTTTTCTTGAACAGGACCAACCTGCCTTCCGAGCAGGAGCAGTTCCAGGCGTACGCGCAGGTTGCTGCGGCGCTGAAGCCGCGGCCCGTAACGCTGCGGACGCTCGACATCGGCGGAGACAAGCTGGTGTCTCACCTGCAACTGACGGTGGAGATCAACCCGCAGTTGGGCTGGCGGGCGATCCGGTTTTGCCTGGAGCGGCCGGACATTTTCAAGGCGCAGCTCCGCGCGATGTTCCGCGCCAGCGTGTACGGCAATGTCCAGATCATGTTTCCGCTGATAAGCGGGCTCGAAGAGATGTGGCAGACCAAACACGTGGTGGACGAGGTGTGCGCGGATTTGGAGCGGCGAGGGGTCCCGTTCGACAAGGGGGTGAAGATCGGCACGATGATCGAAGTGCCCTCGGCCGTGGTCATTGCGGACATGCTGGCCAAGGAATGCGATTTTTTCAGCATCGGCACCAACGACCTGATTCAGTATTCGCTGGCCGTGGATCGGGTGAACGAGAAAATCGCCCACATGTACGAGCCGGCCCATCCGGCCATCCTGCGAATGATCCAGAAGACGGTCAAATCCGCGAAGGCGGCCGGCATTCCGTGCGGCCTGTGCGGTGAGATGGCGGGTGACCCGCTGTTCACGGAACTTTTGTTGGGGCTGGGCGTGGACTCGCTGAGCATGTCGGCGGTGGCGATTCCGGCGGTGCACGCGGAGATCGCCAACACCCGGATGTCGTCCGCCCGCACCTTTGCCAGAAACGTGCTGGCCGCGAAAACCGCCGCGGACATTCGTGCGCTGCTCCAGAACCGATTTCAGCGGAAGGGCGCGCTCGAGCGCTACCTGTCCCAGTTGAAACACAGCCGCCACGAGAAAGGGGAGTGAGGGGCCGGTGCCGAGGCGAATCTCGATTCTAGGTTCCACCGGCTCGATTGGCCGCAGCGCCCTGGATGTGGTGCGCCACTATTCGGGGCAGTTTGAAGTGGCCGTGCTTGCGGCCCACTCGAACATCGACGTGTTGTCCCGCCAAGTCGCTGAGTTCCGGCCGCGACTGGTTGCGGTGAGCGATCCGGCGGCGGCGGCCGAATTTGCTTCGCGCCACCGCGGCCTGTCCGTCCTCAGGGGATCGGGCGGGCTCGAGGAAGCCGCGACGGAGCCGGTCGATACGGTGCTGTGCGGGGTGGTGGGCGCGGCGGGGTTGCGCCCGCTTCTGGCGGGGATTGACGCGGGCAACCGGATCGCGCTGGCCAACAAAGAATCGCTGGTGATGGCCGGCAAGCTTGTCATGGAGCGAGCGCGGCAAAAGAAAGTTCGGATTTTGCCAGTTGACAGTGAGCACAACGCCATTTTCCAGTGCCTGCAGGGCAACAACGTCCGCGACGTCCATTGCCTCCATATCACGGCGTCGGGCGGGGCATTTTACGGGCGTCCGCGCGAGTCGCTCGAGGCCGTGACGCCGCAAGAGGCCCTGCAGCACCCGACGTGGGACATGGGGACCAAGATCACGATCGATTCGGCCACCCTGATGAACAAGGGGCTCGAGGTGATCGAGGCGATGTGGCTGTTTGGCCTGCCGCTGTCGAAGATCCGGGTGTTGATCCATCCGCAAAGCGTTGTGCACAGCCTGGTTGAGTTCACGGATGGGAGTATTCTGGCCCAGCTTGGTGTTACGGATATGCGATTTCCTATCTTATTCGCACTGACTTGGCCGGAGCGTGTACAATCACCTATGGCTCGGCTGGATTTGGCGGCGTTGCGTGAGTTGACGTTCGCGGCGCCGGACTTTCGGCAGTTCCCCTGCCTGTCGCTGGCTCTGGAAGCGGCCCAACGGGGGGGAACGGCCCCGGCCATACTCAACGCCGCAAACGAAGAGGCGGTTACGGCGTTTTGTCAGGGAAGGATAAGATTTCTCCAAATTGAACAGGTGGTTCGTGGGATGCTCGAGAGCAGCCCGGTCGAGGAAGTGACTTCGCTGGAGGCGGTGGAGCAGGCAGATGCCGCGGTGAGGCGAAAAGCGGCCGCATTTATGGAAGGCATGATTTGAACCGAGGATTACATACGTTTCTTGAGACTGCTGAAAAGATCCGGGGCCGCAGAAGATTGAATCGCCGGAGAACGGGAAGATAGGAAGACCATGTTAGTTGATGTTGTTGTGTTTCTGCTGGTGCTTGGCCTGCTCATATTTTTCCATGAGCTCGGCCATTTCGTCGCCGCGAAAGCGTGCGGCATTTACGTTGACCGGTTCAGCCTCGGGATGCCGCCGCGGCTGGCCGGCGTCAGGCTGGGGGAGACCGACTACTGTGTGGGGGCGTTGCCGTTTGGCGGCTACGTCAAGATGGCCGGCCAGGAAGACACCCCGCTGTCCGAGGAAGAGCGCGAGGCGACGTACGGCCAGGTGCCGCCGGAACGGTGGTTCGGCAAGAAACCCGTATGGCAGCGGTTCATCGTGATTCTTGCCGGCCCGGCCATGAACTTCGTGCTGGCCATCCTGTTGTACGGCATCGTGGCCGCCGTCGGCGCCAAGGTGCCGGAAAGCGAAGTGGACACCCGGATCGGATCGATCGTCGAAAACTCGCCGGCCGCCGGCGCGGCCATGTACAAGGCGCCGGGACCGGGGCAGTCCATTGACTTCTCGCGGCTCCCTGACGCCGTCGGCTGGAGAACGGGCGACCGGGTGATCACCATCAACGGGAACAGAATCCGCAACATCATGGACGTGGCGATCGATGCGGTTCTCGGCAAGGGCGAAACCCTCACGGTCGTGCTGGATCGGCCGGAACGCGACGGCACGTTTACGCGGTACGTCTCGCCGGTCGCGCCCGCCCAACTCAGAGACACGGACCGGCACGCGCGGTTTGGCGTGGACCCGTTCGAAACCGTCCTGATCGACACCATTCTCGAAGGCAGCCCCGCCGCGCGGGCCGGCCTGAAGAGCGGCGACATTGTCACCCGCGCGAATGGAAACGTCATCGACAGGACCACGTTTATCGAAGCCACCGAAAAAACGCCCGAAGGCGATATTCTGACACTCGAGATCGAACGCGATGGCCAGCGGTTTACACAAACCGTTCAGCCGGAAACGGTCGGCCGGCTGCAGGGAGTCGCCATCGGTGTTGCCGATCCGGATGCGAAATCGCCGCCCATCGTCCTCTCCATCACCGACGACTACAAGAAATCTGGCCCGTTGCGGCCGGGCGACGTGATCGAGCAGATCGAGGGCCAGCCGGCGACGCTGGCGGTGTTGCGCGATTTGGAGCGGACCCGGAGCGGCGGCTCGATCGAAGTCCAGGTGCGTCGGCCGCGCGTCATGTTTGGGATCGTGCGCGGTGAAGAACAATTTGCAGGCCAGCTCCCCGTAGCGCCGGTGCGGGCGATCGGGGTTCAACTGGGTCTCCGGATGGTGCACCACCGCGTGCCGGCGGCTGAAATCGTTCCTGAATCGTTTAAGCTGGCCAACCAGGCGCTGATGCGCACCGTGAAGACGGTGGTGTTGCTGGTGCAGGGCGACCTCAGCCCGAAAGACCTCGGCGGGCCCGTGATGATCTATCAGGTTACGACGACGGCGGCGCGCGAAGGGTACTGGTGGCTGTTCGGCATCACGGCCTTCATCAGCGTAAACTTGTGCGTGTTCAACCTGCTGCCCCTCCCCGTGCTGGACGGCGGGGTGCTCATGTACCTGCTGGTCGAGGGCGTGAGGGGAAAACCGCTGAGCCCGAAAGTTCAGGAGCGGATGCAACAGGCGGGCCTGCTGCTGATCGTGACCCTGTTCCTGTTTATCACGTTCAACGACATCTCGCGCTGGGTCACCACATCGCTCGGCGGCTCATGAGAATTGCGGATTGTCGATTGCAAATTGCGGATTTAGATAACTGACCGCAGCTTAATGAGGGTCTTCTGCACCGTCTTCAGCCCAGGATTACGACTACCCCGGAGGGGTTGGCGCCATCCTGGGTAGTCGACACCCCACGAGCAGAACCCCGGATATGGGTTAGACACTCCGCGGCGGCCCATTTTTAGATTTTTCCCAGTTTGTAAATGGCGCTCGGCGCCATTAAAATACTGCCGCCAAAGCCGGGCTTTTGCCGGGCATTCTGAATACCTTCCAGTTTTGTAGCAGGGAGCGGTGCAAACGACGCAGGAAAGGCGGTTGAGCGAGATGAACGGAATCACGTGCAAGTTCGGGGGATCGAGCCTGGCGGACGCGGCGTGCGTCCAGAACGTGGAGAAGATTATCCGCGCCAATCCGGCGCGGCGGTTCATCGTGCCGTCGGCGCCGGGCAAGCGGTTCGCCGAAGACAAGAAAGTCACGGACCTGCTGCTTGCGTGGCACAGTTTCGTTACGCAAAAGCTGGATGCGTCACAGCCCATCGCCATTGTTCGCGAGCGCTACGCGGAACTCGCCCGCGAACTCGGCGTGAAGTTTGATGTCGACAAAGAACTCGATGAAATCAAGCGGGTGGCCCCGCAGTTCGACGGGCCGGACTACATGGCGTCGCGCGGCGAATACCTCAACGGGCGGCTTATCGCGGCGTATCTCGGGGCCACGTTCATCGATCCAGCCGACTGCATCAAGTTCGACGACGAGGGCATGCTCAACCCGAGCAGTTACGGCCTGCTTGGGGCGCGGCTCGAGGGGCCGGGGCTGTTTGTGGTGCCAGGCTTCTACGGGTCGCTGCCGGACGGCAGGGTCAAGACGTTTTCGCGCGGCGGGAGCGACGTCACGGGCTCGATCGTGGCGCGCTCTGCCGGGTCGGAATTGTACGAGAACTGGACGGACGTTTCGGGTTTCCGGATGGCGGACCCTCGGATTGTGCCCGATGCCAAACGGATCGAGGAAATCACGTACGCCGAGTTGCGCGAGTTGTCGTACATGGGCGCGCAGGTCCTGCATGATGAATCCATTTTCCCGGTGCGCGAGCCGGGCATCCCGATCAACATCCGCAACACCAACGCGCCCGACAACCCCGGCACGATGATCGTTTCCAAGCGGGCTGCGACCTCGCCGGTTGTGGGCATCGCCGGCCGCAAAGGCTTCACGATGATCAACATTGAAAAAGCCCTGATGAACAAGGAACGAGGGTTCGGCCGGCGGGTCTTGTCGGTGCTCGAGGAACACGGGATTAGCTTTGAGCATATGCCGACGGGCATCGACACGATCTCGCTGATTGTGCGGGACGACGAACTGGCGCAGCACGGCGTGGCGGTGCTGCGGGGTATCGAACGGGCCGTTCAGCCGGACCGGGTGGTTCTTGCGCCGGGGCTGGCGCTGATCGCGACGGTGGGGCAGGGCATGATCCACCACATCGGCATTGCCGGCCGGCTGTGCACCGCGATGGCGGAAGCCAAGGTCAACTTGCGCGTGATCAACCAGGGTTCGAGCGAGATGAACATCATTATCGGCGTGGAAGAGAACGACCTGGCGGCGGCGGTTCGGGCCATTTATGATGCGTTCAAGTCGTGGGAATAGCAATTGCGGATTTCGGATTGCGGATTTAAACTGCAAAGAGAAGAGTAGTTGTCTACTGCGAAAAGCGGTAGGTCACAACAGGGCAGTTTTCCTATCCGTCTGGGATGCCATGGAGAGATTCTGATGCGGCGCACGAAGATCGTTTGCACGCTGGGGCCGAATTCGAGTTCGCCGGACGTCATTGGGAAACTGATTGACGCGGGGCTTGACGTGGCCCGGCTTAATTTTTCGCACGGCGTCCATGACGGCCACCGCGCCAATTTCCAGACCGTCCGCGCGCTTGCCGAACAAAAACAGCGTAACGTCGCCGTCATGATGGACCTGCAGGGTCCGAAAATCAGGACGGGCAAGCTGGCGGGCGGCGGGCCGGTCGAGTTGCGGGACGGCGCCCGGTTCGTGATCACGACGGGCGACGTCCCCGGGGACGCGGAGCGCGTCTCGACGACGTACGACCACTTGCCGCTCGACGTCAAGCCCGGCGACCGAATCGTGCTGGCGGACGGTGCGATGGAGCTTCGGGTCGAGGAAGTATCGGGGCCGGAGACGGTATGCCGGGTGGTGTACGGGGGCATGCTCGGGGAGCGCAAGGGCATCAATTTGCCGGGCGTGGACGTGAGCGCGCCGTCGCTCACCGAGAAAGACGCCGCGGATCTCGAACTGGCGGTCGAACTCGGCGCGGATTATGTTGCGCTGTCGTTTGTGAGGAAACCCGAAGACGTTGTCGCGCTGCGCGAGCGGATTGCCGACCTATGCCGGGGGCAGGGCGACCGCGCTTGCCCGCCGGGCATCGTCGCGAAAATTGAGCGGCCCGAGGGGCTGGCGAATTTTGACAAGATCCTGCCGCTGACGGACGTGGTGATGGTCGCCCGGGGCGATCTCGGGATCGAGATGGACCTCGACGACGTCCCGCAGACGCAGAAAGCCCTCATCCGCAAGTGCAACGAGTGTGGCACGCCCGTAATCACCGCGACGCAGATGCTGGAGTCGATGATGTCAAGCTCGCGACCGACGCGGGCGGAAGTCACCGACGTAGCCAACGCCATCTACGACGGGACCGACGCCGTGATGCTGTCCGGTGAGACCGCGGTGGGCAAGTTTCCCGTGGGGGCGGTGCGCAGGATGGCCGACATCGCCGCGAAAGCCGACGCCGCCATTGGATCGATGTCCGGGTTCCGCGGGATGAAGCGGCGCGATAGTTTGGGGGAGATCTGGGCGGGGTCGCACGCGGACGCGATCGGCGAGGCCGTGTTCAATATGAGCGAGGCGCTGGACGTGGCGCGGATCGTGTGCTTCACGCAATCGGGTTACACGGCGCGGGCGATCGCCCGATACCGGCCGAAGGTGCCGATCAGCGCCATCACGCTAAGCGTGGAGACGCTGCGGCGGTCGGCGGTGCTTTGGGGCGTGGAAACGCTGCTGAGCGACGAGGTGTTCGGCATCGACGAAATGGTGCGGGTGGTGGACAGGCTCCTGCTTACCCACAACCTCGCCAAGCCCGGCGAGACGGTCATTATTGTCGCGGGCACGCCGCTGGTGGTTGGCGGCGTCACGAACCTGCTCAACATTCACACCGTCGGCGAATCGGCCTGATTATTCTTCGGGCAGCAGGCCTGTCGATACGCTCAAGTTAATGGCTGTTCCCGGGACTACGTAAAGGCCGGTCGTCGGCAACTGCGCAATCACGTAACCCGCCTCGAAATACGGGCTCAATGCGTAATCCACATTGCCAACCATCAATTCGAGCGCATGCAGGGCCGCGGCGGCCTGGTCAAAAAGCAGCCCGACCACGCCCGGCACGTGGACAATCAAAGTCGAAACCGGCGGAAACTCGAACGCAATCCAGTCGGCCTGTATGGTGTCCAGGAAGCTCTCGACCCATGCCAGGTCTTTTGGCGTAACCAGGGACGGATCGCTGGTGGCGACGCGCGCGGCCGGCTCGAGCAGGGCCAACTCCGCGACGAGGCTGTCCGCGGCCTCCCAAGTGAGGTTGCTGAACGGGAGCGGGATCACGCGGGCGCCCATGTAGAGATAGCCGGCGCCGATTTTGTACAGCAGCGCGTTGACGGGCACGGCAAAGCCGCTGCCGAAGATCGGGCCGCGCTGGCACGTCGGAGACTCCGGATCAAACACGCCCACCGAAACCGAACGGTCGCCGCCGGGTGTGTACACGCCGGACAGCCACCGGGTGCCGTTGCTTCCGCCCAGCCAGCCGTGGGTTATCCAGACCTGCCAATCGGGCAAATCCGCGATGTACATCGCCGCTCCCGTATTGCAGGCTTCCGACAAAGCGTTGCCCACTTTTGAAATGACCTTATCGTCGAGCGACGGCACCCAAATCTCGGAGTAGGCGCCAAAAACGCCCGCCGTATCCGTGCGCTCGAACCAGTCGGCGTATTGCTGGCTGAACGCCTGCAATGAGTCGTCGACGGAGTCATTGTTTTCGATGGCCTGCATGGCGAGCACGGCCGCGGCGGGGGAGAGCCGATTTCCGATTTCCGTGACCACCAGGTTGAGCGCCACGTGCTCGTAAGGCGAATCCGGCACGTTTCCAAGCTGTGTCAACTCGTCGTACTGCTCATAAAAGATTTCGCGGCAGAAGTCGCGCACGACCTTGGAAACCCAAGCGTCCAGGTCGCCGAATCGGGCTGCAAACAGGGTTGCCCACGCGCGGTCCATGTCGCTGTTCAAATCCGTGGCGGCGGCGATGTCGTCGAGCAGCGCATCCTCGGCGCGTGTCAGGTCCGGAATCGAGCCGGCGGTGCAGAAAGATAGGACAACCTTGTCGAGGTTTTCGTCGCTGGCCGTGTCGTTGCGGTCCATGAGCGGGTACCAGGCATACTTGTCGTTCATCACGAGGACAACCTCGCCCTCGATGGCGTTGGGGGTTGCAGCTTCGCCCGTGAGCGGATCATAGAGGGTTGCGCCGATTTCGGCCGCGACCGCCACGTAGGCGCGCTCCGCGTCCGTTATGAGCAGATAGACGCCGTCGTTGGCTTGGCGCAACTGGAAGAAAAGGGCCTCGCCGAGGGACAGCACGGGCGTCTGCCAGTCCGTGCCCTTGATGGCGTTCCACATCATCGGCAGGCGGATGTCGAGCCAATTTCGGAACGGGGCTTTGTCGTCGTACATATTGCGCAACGCCACGGCATTGGCGCGGTGGTTCTCCCACTGGAACAAGTCCCAGGTGAACTCGGTGCCATCGAGCGTGGTGTCGTTGTACAGGATCATGTAGATGGGACCGCCGATATCGAACCAGTAGTCGCCGTCGTTGAGCCTGTCGCGGTGCTCGTACTCGGCCTGCCAGCCGCCGTACATCGTCACCAGTTGCTCCATCCAGACGGCGTCTGCCGCCAAATACACCTCTGGGTTGGCCACCATCAGCGACCGCGATGCGTAGATGCCGTACTTGGATTGTTTATCCGTTGCGGCCGCGGCTACGACGTCCTGCCAGACTTGCGTGTGCAGCACCATCTCGATCGAGCCCAGCGACACCGTCAGATCCACAGCCGTCCCCGGGGCGGCCAGGGCGCCCGCGGCCGGAACTTGCGCGGTGATGAGGTCGGGCGCCACGGTATCGCTGACGTGCTCGATGGTTTCGCCCAACGTCAGGCCCGCCGCAACCAGCGCGGCCTCGACATCACGCACGTCCATGCCGACGACGTTGGGCACCGTCGATGGCCCTTTTGAGACTAGCACGTCCACGGCCGTGCCCGGTCTTCCCGAGGCACTCAGAATCCCAGAACTTAGTGCCTGCGACGCCCACCATACAACATTTTGTGGAGATTGTAAAGAGTTTTCCCTGGCGCGACTACTGGTTGTAGATGTCAACCTGGCGCTGGCGCGTTTAGTGTTTGGCCCATCCTCTGGCGCAGGTCAAGGAGCCTTTCGGGATTGTATGTCGGATTGCCCCAATCCGGTACGGCCTCGCGGACTATGGCCATCACGGTGTCGGCGCCTGCTTTGTTCTCGAGCAACTTGAAAAACTCGTAGTCTTCCATGCCGTCGCGCAGGTTTTTAAGCCGAATAGACGCGACCGGGCCGTCTATGCCCGCGTCGTTGCCGGGGTAGAACAGGGCGCCCTCGCCGTTCCACCGCACCCTGAACCCCGGGTCGTCCCACGGGTTTCTGTCGGGGCTGCCCCAGTAGACGGTCGACCAGTAAAGGAGGCCGGTTATGTTGTAGCGGCGGTTGATCCACGTGGCGATCCGGTAGCTGATGGGCGGGAAGTCAATCTGCCAGAACGGCGGCGTCCAATCTTTGACCATCGCGTAATGGGGATGATAGCCCGGCGCCCGCTGGCACAGGGCGGTATAACTCCAGGCGTCGTCGCCGCTGGCCTGGACGGTCTTGATGGCGTCTTCGTCGATAAAACCGAACAGGGGACACCAGACGTCGATTGCTTCGTCGAGAGATCCCCAGGCAAGGTCTTGTGTGTAAGGTTGTTCAACAACTAACCGGCGCAGACGCGGCTCCGATTCCGCCACCAGCGCGCCAAGTTGGCGCACCAACTCGTACGCGTCCGCGTCGTTTGGCTCATCGAGCATGTAGTGGTAAGCGCCTGCCGCCCAACCGTTTTTGTCGAGAAACGCATACCAGCCACGGTAGAAGTTGATGGCTTTTTGGCGGTCTGCGCGGAGGATGTCGGAAAACGGTGCGCGGGGCACCTCGATGTTAGTTAGATTGTATCGCTTGATAAACTCAGCCCACTTCGCGGTCAACTCGTCGGTAAATTGGGGTGTGCCGTCATCGGCCACGTCCGGTTTGAGCCGCGTGGGGACGGGCGGGTTGATCCGGTGCGCCGCCATCATCTCGATGTATCTGTCTTCGATGGCCTGAAACTCGGGCGATCCAGGGTCAAGCTTGAGATAGCCGGCGACGTTTCCGAACCCGCCGAAATGGTTTTCGTGCGTCGGCCCGGGCGGCAACGCGAAATCCCAGACGGTCAGGCGCACCGGCAGTTCGACGGGCGGGACGCTGTCCGCCGTCACTTTCACGCGCCCCTCGTAAAGGCCCGGCGCGGCGTCCCGGGGGACGTGGACGTCGACCCAGATGGCGGCATTGTGGCCGGGAAAAAGGCTGAAGTTGGTCGCCCCAAACCGCGGCCCTATTCGGCCGCTGTCTTTCCAGACCGGTTCGCGGATTTCTTCGCCGGTGTAGGGGTTTTGGAACGGCACGAGCGCATCCGGGATCAGGCCCGGCGGGTATGTAGCGCCCGGCGCCGAATGCCGCACCGGCACGAACACTTCCCGGTAAAGCACCACGTTCGTCGCGTCCAGCGCTGCGCCGTCGTCTTTTTTTGTCAGTGCCGACGACTGCGCCGTCACGCCTGATGCCATCGCGTCCGTTGCCGTTACGACCACCTGGAACGCCTCAGTCTCGCCGCGCGCCGCAAAAACTTCGGCTGTCGCGGCGCCGGTGACGGGCTGATCGAGCTTGACGCGCACCAGCGGGTTGACCGCTGTCAGTTTGATCGCGCGCGGGACGTCTTGCGCCGCGGCGGCACATGCCGCCAACAAAGCCGCGGCAAGAAAGATCCGTTTCATTTTTTGCCCTCCCTCCTTCATCGTACGCCGCAGTAGGCGCGGTTTTCCAACCCGCGCCGTCCAGAGCGCGGGCTCGCATCAACGCAACAGGCTTAGTTCAAGCATTGACCGAAGCATGAAAGGCTTGTTGCGATCGGACCGCTTTGTGGTTTAGACATCGGCCGGGGCGTTGACGGCGCGGGCGAGACGACCGCGCCTACTCTTGATGCTTCTTCGATCTCGTACTATAATGCACCACATAGGAGGGGCGCATGGTGAATCTGAGAGGGGTGCGATGGCTGTATGGCCAACTCCCGCTCCTCGTTCAAAACGGCATGGTTTCGGCGGCAAGCGCCGGCGCGTTGAACAGGCCCCATGGACTCGGTCGCTGAGTTCAGAATGTTCCCCGAAGAATATGGGCGTCTACGGTTGTTGGCGTCGTCGGTTCGAGAAGACCCGCCTCAACCCGTCCCCGAAATTGTGCTGCAATGCGTGTGGTACGACCAGCTTTTTGATGACGAGGGCCTTGCGACAGATGAGGGCGCGCCGTTGCGGATCGTTTCGCCGGGCTGGTGGAACCACGCTGAAGGGCCGGATTTCAGAGACGCCCAGATCGAGTTTGGCGGCGTGCTCCACACGGGCGACGTCGAAATCCACCTCAACCACGCGGGCTGGACGCAGCACGGCCATAACCGGGACTCGAGGTACAACGGCGTGATCCTGGTCGTGACGCTCGACCCGCCGGGATCGAGCCCGCCGCCGTTGCGCAGCGATGGGGGTCGGATCGCCACGCTGGCGATCGAGTCGCGCCTCCACGAGGATCTCCGCGATTTGCGCGACCGGCTCTCCCTCGATGATTTTGCAAGCATCCCGAGCGCGCCGGGGCGGTGCCTCGTGCTCAGCGACGAAGCGGGCGCGCATAAAATTGTCAACATCGTTCTGTTGGCGGGCGCGTGGCGGATGCTCAACAAGGCGCGGGCGCTCCGTGAGCGGATGGATCGGGTGGGTGGCGATCAGGCGGTGTACGAGTCGTTCATGTCGGCGTGTGGTTACAGCCATTTCAAGCACCATTTCCGCGCAATCGCGCAACAGTTCCACTACCAGCGCGTGCGCCAGCTCGGCCGGCAAGACGCCCACCTGCTCGAAGCGGGATTCTTTCAAGTGGGCGGGCTGCTGCCCGACGAGCCGCCGCCGAGTTCCGCGACGCTCCCGCACTATGCGCGGCTTCGCGCGCTGCGACGCGACCGGCTCGCCGGCCTGCGCAGCCTCCCGCTCGAATGGCGGCGGGTAGGGGTGCGGCCAAACAACAGCCCCGAACGCCGGCTGGCCGGGGCGGCTCGGTTTTTGGCGCGCACGGCTGAGGCCGGGCTTCTCGACACGATCGAAGGCATCTGGCGCGAAGACGTCAACCCGGTTGAACGCCGGCGGCGGTTCGAAGACCTGTTCCCCGCGCCGGTCGGGTTCTGGAGCACCCACTGCACCTGGACGTCCGCCGCCGGAAAGCTCACAGCACCGTTCGGGCAGGGGCGGGTGCGTTCGATCATCGGCAATGTGTTTGTGCCGGTGGGGCTGGCCATAGCGCGGCGCGGGCGCGACAGGCAACTCGAGGAGGCCGTCCTCGATTTCTTCTCGCGAATGCCCAAAGAGCCGGACAACCATATCGTCGCGCTGATGGCGCCGCGCCTGCTCGGCAACCTCGCGGAAAAGAGGATGGATTTCAGAACGCAGCAGGGGTTGCTGCAGGTTTACCAGGACTGGTGCGAGCAAAACCCGTCATGCCGCGGCTGCAGAATTCTGGAAGCGATCGCGGGAAGACTGTAGGGCTGAGGTCGGATCGGTCGGATCGGTCGGATCGGTCGATTCTCCTGCTGTCTTATTTCTGCTCGCACATGGGCAGGCTGATGGTGAACCGAGCGCCGCGGCCCTCGTCCGACTCGATGGCGATGACGCCGCCGTGGCTGCGAATAAGCCCGTACGCCACGCTCAATCCGAGCCCGGCGCCGCCACCCACGCCTTTGGTCGAGAAGAAGGGGTCGAAGATTTTCGACTGAATGCACTTTGGAATGCCGGGCCCGTTGTCTTCAAACTCGATGCAGACGGAACTGTCGCGAATGTAGGTTTTCACGCCAAGCCGCCTGTCTTTTTTGCCGGCCGAGTTCAGCGCCTGTTGCGCGTTCATCAGCAAAGACAGAAACACCCGCTGGAGGTCGGCCGCGTTGGCCATGACCTCGGGCAGCCCCGGGGCGAAGATCGCGTGCACGTCGATCCCGTCGACGTGGAACTGGTACTCCCGTAGCGACAGGACGTTTGCCACGATCTCGTTAACGTCCTGCGGCAGCTTTTGGCTGGCGTCGCGGTGCGCGAACGTGAACAGGTTCTGCACCAGCTTCCGGCATCGCTCGGCCTCGGCGGCGACATGCTCGACGCGGGAGCGCGTGGAGGCTTCGATCTGCGAGTTGAGCAGCAACTGGGCGTAACCGAGGATGCCCGTGAGCGGATTATTCAACTCGTGCGCAATGCCCCCGACAATCTCGCCGAGAGCCGTCAGTTTTTCCGTTTGCATGAGGGTGTCTTCGGCGGCTTTCTGATTGGACAGGTCGGAGATGATGATCAAGAACAGATCTTTGCCTTCCGGCGGCCGCGCGGGGATCGCCGTCAGGTCCCATTCGATTTCCGCGCCGAAATAACTGACGCCCGAATACCGCAGCCGGGCCGGCCTTCCTTTCTTCATCGCGTTCGCCAGCACCTGGCCGAGCACGGGTTGTTCCTCATTGCACGCCCGCGGCAGCGGCATGCCCACCAGCGTCGCCGCGTTGGGTGCGCCAAACAGGTTGACCGCGGCCGGGTTCGCATCGAGTATGACGACCGAGGCGTCGGCAAATACCACGCCCGTCGGCAGCCCGTGAAGAAGGGCGTCCATGCAGGCGTTGAGGCGGGCGATCTCGTTCTCGAGCCGGCGCGCGAGCCGCAGGTCTCTGGCGATGCTGATGATGCCCGCAACCTGCTCGTTGCGAAGCATCACGCGCGATGTGATCTCGAACGGGACCCGGTCGCCGTCTTTGGTGTAGATCTCGCTGGTATACGGCGCCCGCGACACCGCGCCGGGCGTCTCGAGCCGTGCCTCGACAATGTCGGCAAATTCGGGCACCACCAGATCAAAGATCGACAGCCCGTCCAGCAGGTCCTGCGCCGTGAACTTTGTCGCGCGCAGCCCCGGCTCGTTTATATACAGCAGCGTCCCGTTCAGATCGTGGACGTACACCGCGTCGTTGAGGTTTAGCGAGAGATCCTGGAAAAGCGTGAGCATCCGGCAGTGGTCTTCATCGAGGTCGGCGCAGTCGCTCTCGAGTAGGCGGCGGAAAAACTCGCGCTCCGCCGACTCGGCCGGCGGCCTCGGAATGGCCGGGTGTATCACCGCGCGCAAGGCCAGCACCGCGTCGCCGCAATCCAGATCCGAAAGTTCCCGGCGGAAAAGCTCGATGGCCTCGGCCATAACCGCGCGGAGCATTCTGGCGAGGCTCGTGTCGTCCATCCGTCCGGCCAATTCCGTTGCGACGAACGGTTCGCCTTTGTCCATGGCGGCCGCGGCGTCTTCCACACAATGCTCCACCACGAACACAAGGTCGTCCGTGGACTGCACTTCCGCGGCAGCCGCGGCAATCCGCCGGGCGCTGGCATGTAGAAGCTCGCTGGCCGGATTCATAAGCCCACCCGATTTTGGCCCAATTCGCAGTATATCAGAGACCTGCAAAAAAGGGAACCGGGTTAACAGTTCGAAGTTCGAGGTGCGGCCAACGCGGGGCCGCCCTGGGGGCGGGCACAGAATAGTAGCGCCTCTTTGACATAAAAAACGAGAAAATGGTTCAATGAGGCTATGCCAAAGGGGTTTTAATCAGGAAGGGATTGGCCATGCCGCTTCGCGTTGGTGTGGTGGGGATGGGCAACATTGGGAATCTTCATGCGCGCTGTTACCAGCAAGACCCGCTGGCCGAGATCGTCGCCGTCTGCGACATTATCAAAGAAAAGGCCGACCGAGCCGCGGGCGAATACGGCTGCCCGGCGTTTTACAGCGTTCGCGAGATGCTCGATGCCGGGATTCCGATCGATTGCGCCAGCATGTGCACCGCGGGCAAGGAAAACGGGGGCGATCATTTTGTTCCGACGATGGAACTGCTCGAGGGGGGGATTCCGACGCTCGGCGAGAAACCCATTTCGAACGAGTTGGACAAAGCGGAGCAGATGGTGGCGCTGGCCAGGGGCAAAGGCATCCGGTACGGTATCAACCTGAACCACCGGTTCACGCCCGCGGCACGCCGAGCCAAAGAATGGGTCGACCAGGGGCGGCTGGGCCGGCTGCACATCATCAACATGACCATGTGGATCGACAACCCGAACGAGACGTCGCCGCATTTCCACGTTCGCGCGCTTCATCCGCACTCGCTCGATGTGATGCGGTATTTCTGCGGCGACGTGCAGAGCGTCCATGCATTTTTTCTCCGCGGCGAGACGCGCGACGGCACCCCGCGCCAATGTTGGTCGAATATGCAGATGAACCTGTTGTTCAAGAACGGCGTGGTCGGCCACCTCACGGGCAGCTACGATGCGGGCGGCGGGTTCGGGCTCGAGCGGTGCGAGGTAACCGGCAGCCAGGGGCGGTTTGTGCTCGAGGACGCGTGCGAGTTACTGACGTTCTACTCGAGGGCCAACAACGACGGCGAGTCGTACGCTAATCTCGGCGGCATGACAGGCTTCATGGACACGTTCCCCTCGAGGATTCACCACTGGCTCGAACAGAACGTCGAGAAGGCGCGGCCGGAAGACGTCGACGGGTCCGGGGAAGACGCGCTGAAAGTCCAGCGCATCATCGAAGCCGCGATCGAATCGTGGGAAAAACGCAAAGTGATCGACCTATGAACAGATCAGAAAGAAGCGAAAAACGGGGAAAAAGGGGGACGCTGCACTTATTTCAACAGTGCTGTTATCGGTTCAAGTCCATTGGCTTTGGAAATAAGTGCAGCGTCCCCCTTTTTCCGAGTCAGTCCCCGTTTTTCGCTTTTTTTTGATTTGTGCATAAGTAGCCTCAAATGTGAATCACTACACTAGTTCCCGTGACTACGGCCATATTGAAAGTCACTACAATGAAAATAAAATCGGCCGAGTTCCTCAAGTGCGCCATGTTGCCCGAACAGTTCCCGCGCGACAGGCGGCCCGAGTTCGCGTTCGCCGGGCGGTCAAACGTTGGCAAGTCGAGCCTGTTGAACCGGCTGCTCAACCGCCACGGCCTCGCAAAAACCAGCAGCACGCCCGGCAAGACGCAAACCATCAACTTCTTCAGCGTCAACGACGCCATCTACCTCGTCGACCTGCCTGGATACGGCTACGCCAAAGTCCCCAGGGACGTCAAGCAAAAATGGCACAAGGCCATGAACGACTACCTGGTGGACCGCCCGCCGTTGAGGCTCGTGGTCCAGCTTGTCGATTCGCGCCACCCGCCGTCCTACAAAGATGCCGAAATGCTCGCCCTGCTCGAAACGGCCAAAGTACCCGCGCTCATCGTGGCCACCAAAATCGACAAGGTCGCCAAGTCCCAGCGTGCCAACAACATCAAAGCCATCTACAAGGCGCTCGAATTGGACGAAGACGCGCTCGTCGTCCCATTCAGCGCAGTCACCGGCGAAGGCGTCGACGAAATCTGGCGCGTCATCGAGGAACACTCATAAAGGCGCAGGCGCTCGCGATCAAAGAGCGGGATGTGCAGGCGAGACGCCCGCACCACAATCTGCCGGCTTCATTGTGGTGC
>DATKVG010000187.1:0-63917 GCA_035530195.1 Bathyarchaeia archaeon
GGCTGCACGAGGCACTTTACTCACAGCTGCATCTCTTGCTACTCAAGATTTTTATACTCGCAGTCAAATAACACCCTTACAACTGTCATGCTGCAGTCGCTTAAAATGGCTTGAATTAGAGTTAGGACGTCTCGGTGAAGCAATTGCGTGGTACGAGCTTGATCGCGTTCTTTCAAACGTGATTAGAGACTATCCGGATAAGCCAGACTGGGTAGACTATGATGTTGAACAATTTGATGCCATTCTTGCCATTGAAATTCTAAAGACCGAACTCACACAATTGCCATGTCTAGTGCAAGCCCCTGATGCCTTGAAAGAAAGGGGGTTGCTGATTTCGTCTGCTGCAGCTCTGTTTGCTCTTGGGCATGATGCAACCTTGCCACCAGAATTGTGCTTTGAGGAGGATGAGGACATTGAGTCCTTCTTCTCTCGGCTGCTTGCTCAACCCGGTTCCAGCGAGATTTCTTGCACTCCGACTTTTGGTGACGAGACTGTAACTAGAATGACCTCTCACATTCTTGGATGCAACTTCACGCTTTGCTGTCCTTATACTTCTCCGTACGTCGAGTTAGGAGAGACAATCTTGGCTGCATTGGAGAGTGTAATGGCAACGGGCTTGGTAGACAGCATTATGGCTCGAGAACCAATTGTAACTCTAGAAATCATTGGCAACAACAAGATTCAGTGGTGGAATTTCAGTTTTAGCGATGAAAATGGCAGACACCATTGTCAGATTACGTGCGGCAGGTTTGATCCTAATTCTTTGACAATCCAGGAACAAGGAGCACTGAAGGAGAAATTGAGAGATCTGCTTTTTCATTTACTGTCACGGGCGTTCCTGCTTGGAAAAGATCTAGAACAATCACTTGTACGATTATTTGGAGAAGACCTGGCGCTGGAGCGTTCGCTAGGTTTTACAGGCAGTTTTGTCGTCACCGGGAACGTCCTTGGGAAGATGCAAAAGCGTAAAATCAGCGAAATAGGGAAAGATAGCCACAAGTATGAAGTGAAGCGTGTGAGCGCGTGGAAACCCTCATTCGGAAATGCCGAAGAGGGCTCTCAAGACAAGGCTAAGCCATTGACAATCGCAAAGGGACCGGCCCCCGCAGACATTTTTGATTCTGCAAAAATGAAGCATTCAGATGTAACGACAGTATCTCTTATTAGGGAAGTCCTATGGAATAAAGCCGGTTGGAACGGAACAGCATTTTTGATCGCGCCAGATAGTCCCATTCCACCTATTATGGCTCTCCTTTTCTCAGATAAGGAGGTCGCGAAGAAGATATTTATGAATTTGAAGAAGGAGTTGGGACCTGTTGATGACCAGGAATTGCTTAGAGTCAGTATCATTAGAGGGATTAGCAGCAGCAATCAGAATGCCTACCGGGTAGTCATCGGCGCTAATCCTACTTCTGGCCTTGTCAAAGAAAAGCTTGCCTTCTTCGTTTACCGCCTACAAACAATGGAGCCAGCCTCTGATGACAACTTGAAGCGCTTTATTTCACGGTATGAGCGTGTGGGGAGCTATGGCCTGACCTATGCGTGGCGACAAAGCCAGAAGAAACAGGGAAGGCTTTTTGAATTAGACTGGGACACCATCATCGCAAAAAGGGAGTTGAACATCCGTGATGCCTGGACCATTGACATTTATGATATTGATGGTGTAGGCATTCAATGTGACGACACACCGATTGTACCGGAAGGCGTGCTAGAGGCGCCGGTCACAGAATTGCTGTTAAAGAAGAAGGAGCGAGTCAAGCAAACGCCTGAAGAATCGGGGAGATAGCCGCAGGGAAGATCCTTTGGGAGAAAGCGGGCGAAAAGGGGGGCGAAAACCGGGACATCCACCTATTTCGAGGAGCGGCAGACCCCGTAGTTTGCCGCACCCGTAGTTGGCTCGCACATTATTCCATAAACGGGGGCTCGCCTTGGATGGACTCGACGGTGAACGGTGGCCGGTGGCCGGTGGCCGGTGGGCGGAGAAGAGGATTGACGATTTGCGATTGACGATTGTCGATTGAAGGGAACGACCGATGAGATTGACGATTGTCGATTTGCGATTGTCGATTGAAGGAAACGACCGATGAGATTGACGATTGTCGATTTGCGATTGTCGATTGAAGGGAACGAGAGATGAGATTGACGATTTGCGATTGACGATTGTTGATTGAAGGAAACGATAAACAGGGTGGACGGTGGTCGGTGGGCGGTGGTCGGAAAAGAGGATTGACCATTGAAGGGAACGACAGAGGGGATTGTAATAATGGGCGGTGGGTAACCGGTGTCCGCGTTTATGGGCGCTAAGCATTGGACGAGGTTTTGGGAACTACACCTTTGGGACAGTGAACCTCTGTGGAGCGCGAATCACTGGGGTTTCAGCGAGAACGTCCGCGTTTACTGTGGGGAACCGCCGCCGGCCACGTCGTTCAGGAACCGAAACAGTTCGCTGCGGGTAGAAAAGACGAGTGTGCTGTCCTCACCGATGACGGTCTTGTAGGTCTCCATGGTTTTTACGAATTCGTAGAGTTTGCGCGTATCGGGGGTCTGGTCGTAGGCCCGTGCGTAGATTTCCGTGGCGGTTGCGTCAGCCGCGCCACGGATCTCCTGGACCTTCCGGTATGATTCGGACTCGATGACGCTGAGGTCGCCTTCTTTGTCGCCGAGTATTTTGGCGGCCTCGCCTTCCCCTTCGGACCGGAACCTCGACGCGATCTGCTGGCGCTCGGAGATCATACGTTCGTAGATCTTGTCCACGACGCTGGGGTTGTAGTTGATGCGCTTGAATCGGATGTCGAGCAATTCGATGCCGAACTCGGCGAGCTTGCCTTTGGCGGCTTCTTTGATCTCCTGTTCGATCATCTTGCGGCCTTTACGAATGGGTTGGAGCACGCCGATCTGGCCCCCGCCTTGGGCGATCTCCTCGAGCGTATCGTCGCGCGTGGGCTCGCGGTCTTTTGTCGTTCGAATGACTTCGATCAGGTCGTGCTTGGCGATAGCGTTGCGCGTCTCGCTACCAAGAATATCGTCAAGCCTTGACTGTGCGCTACGTTCGTCGCGCAGCCTGCGGAAAAACTCGAGGGGCTGGGTGATGCGCCAGCGTCCGAACGTATCGACCGAGATGTAAAGCTTGTCTCTTGTCGGCATTTCGGTGCGCTGGCCGTCCCACTCGAGAATTTGCTTGTCGATCCGGTTGATCTCCTGGACAAAGGGCAGCTTCAAATGAAGGCCGGCCTCGGTGACCGGTTCGCCAACCGGTTTTCCGAACTGGGTGATGATCACTTGTTCGGTTTCCTGGATGCTGTAGAACGCACCCGACAGCACCAGCAGCGCGGCGATGACGATGAGGAGACCCGCCCCGAGGATAAGTTGCGTTCGCATTAGCGCGTCCCTTCCATTGCGATTCCTTCGCCGTTTCCGAGGTTGAGCAGGGGCAGCAGGCCCTTCACGCTCTCGTCGATGATCACTTTCTTCCGGACCAGTGGCAGTACCTCGCCCATGGTTTCCAGGTAGATGCGCAGCTTGGTGACCTCGGGCGCTTTGAGATACTCGAAGAGGAGGGCGTTGAACGCGGCCACGTCGCCCTCGGCTTCGTTGATGCGTTTCTGCGCGTAACCTTCCGCGGCGCGGATTTTCTGTTCGGCTTCGCCTTTCGCCTTCGGAATCGCCTTGTTGTATTCGCCGTTGGCGATATTAATGGCGCTTTCTTTCTCCTGCTGGGCCTGGTTTACCTCGTTGAACGACGCCTGGACCTTCTCCGGGGGATTCACGTTCTTCAGTTGCACCTGATCGATCTTGATCCCCATCTCATACTCGGCCACAAGTGTCTGGAGTTTCAGCAGCGCCTCGGCTTCGATCTCCTGGCGGCCAATCGTAATGACCTCGTCGACCGTGCGGTCCCCGACCACTTCGCGCATGACGCTCTCCGACGCGTCGCGCAGGGTCGCGTCCGCATTGCGGACTTTGAAAAGGTAGTCTTTGGGTTGTTCGATTCGGTACTGGATGACCCATTCCACGAGGCAGGCGTTCAGGTCGCCTGTAACCATCGCCTTCGTGTCCTCCCACTCATCCGGCGTGGTGGACTGCCAGGGGTTCCTGGCTTCGGTCGTGCCGAAGCCGAACTCCTGTTTCAACTGCCGCCTGACCGGCACCACCTTAACGCGGTCGACCCCGAGCGGCATCTTGAAATGAAGCCCAGGGGCCACCGTCTTGCTGAACCGGCCGAAACGCAGGACCACGCCCTCGGATTCCGCCGCGACGGTGTAGACGGTCGTCCAAGCCACGAATGCCAGGAACACCACTACGACCACCGGGACGATCAACTTGATCGGGGGCAACTGAAGCGTCTGTCCCTCGATTCTGATTGGTTCGAGTCTCATTTTCTATCCATCCCACGCGGCGAACCTTGCCGGCCCGTCCGCTGACATGACGCCCCGATTATCGTATGAGTCGAGATTTCGAAAATAAAGTTGCTTACACCCATCGTGAGCAGGTCTTCCACCATCATAAGCGCAAAGACCGGTTATGTCAACACCGATATTCACTACATTGACTGGAGATGGGAAGTGCCAATCCCATAAACCGGGTGTTTACTGGTCAACCGGCACCCCCGAAACAGAGTGTGCGTTTGTGCACGACCAACAGTATCGTTGGCACGCGTAGTGCCGGCACACGATTACGCCGCCGCCAGCCGGTGCGGCAAGTGAAACGGACAAAACCGCGTGTGCAACAGGCCTGCTATGCCGCCCGTGACACTTTTTCACCAGCCCCACAGCCACCTATTTTTGAAGTCTCGTTTCTAAGAAAACGCCATTTCGACGAAGCCGGCGTTATGTACGACCATCATTTCACTGCGGTGTTGCCTTCGGCGTCCTGGTATTTCTGGCCGGGTTTCATGACGGCGACCCGGGCCTGGTGGAACGCGTCTTGGATGGTGGCGGTTGCGCCCCTGATTTTGCTCACTTTGACGATGCCTTCGTAGATGGTCCACCGGTCGTTGTTTTCGTTGAGGACGAGCATGGCGTTGCGATTGCGCTCTCGACCCGAGGTGGCTTTTGTGTACTCTTTCGAGCCCATGATTTTCACGAGCCCGTTTTTGTCTTCGCGGCCGAACCCCGAGTCCAGAAACTCGTTCAGCAACTCGACCCTGGCCGCTCGCATCCGGACAGCCTGCACAATCGGCTCGGAGCTGACCACGATGCCGTCGCGGTCTTTTACGGCGGGTTCGCGGTTCCCTTCCTGGACGGCCTGCTCGATTTCGAGCGCCACCGCATTGAGCGAATCCGCCGGCAGTTTCGTATAGTCCGGCTTGCCGTGCAGGAACGGGTTCGAAATCGAGATACATCCGGCAACCAGCACCACCGCCAACGATGCCACAAAAAGCTTTTTCACGTAACGTCTCCCCGTGCGGCCAAAGCCGCATGATAATCAGAATTCAGGAGTCAGGAGTCAGAATGCGCGAAAAGCGGGGACAGACACGCTTTTTCCCAAAATGCCGGAAAAAAGCGAGTCCGTCCCCGTTTTTCGGGAATACGGTTCAGTCTTGTATGGAAATTCAGTGTTCAACATTCTGAATTCTGACTCCTGACTCCTGAATTCTGAATTGAAACGCGCACCGGGCTCAGCCCACGGCGACGCGGTTTTTCCCTTCTCTCTTGGCGCGGTAAAGGGCGCCGTCGGCAACACGCAACAGCGCCTCGCAGTCCGGCATTGATTCCCGGTCGAACACCGCCACCCCAATGCTCACTGCAACGGCAGATGGGTTCGCCACACCCTCGAACGGCCAATGGCAGATCTCTCTCCGCACGCGCTCGGCCTCGGCGGTCGCGCCCTCGAGTCCCGTCTGTGGCATGATCACCACGAACTCCTCTCCGCCGCACCGCGCCACGATATCGCTCTTCCGGGTAGTCTGCAACGTGCAGGCGGCCACGCCCCGCAACACGGCGTCGCCCAGCAGGTGGCCGTAGGTGTCGTTAAATCCCTTGAAGTTGTCCACGTCGAGGATCATGCACGACAGCGGCAGCGAATAACGCCGGGCGCGCTCGAACTCTTCCTCCATCCGCTGGCGAAAGTACCGGTGGTTGTACAGCCCCGTCAGCCCGTCCGTTATGGCCAAAACTTCGAGCCGCTCGTTCGCCTTCTGGATGCTTTCAAAGAGGTGCGCGCGTTCGAGCGCGTTCGCGGCGGCCTCGGCGACGATTTCGCAGAAACTGATCTCACGCAGCGAGAACGTCCCTTTCCGCCGCGCCGCGCGCAGCAGGAACGAACCCACGTTCTGGTCGAACAACACCACCGGGATCACGATCACCGACTGGATTTCCGCCTTCGCGATGTCCTGGAAGAACGGGCGGGTAAGCGGGTCCCTGCGCGTGTCGTTGATGATGACCTTCTGCCGCGTCTCCATGGACCTGCGCAGTTCGGGATATTTCCGGAGATCGATGGCGAGGTCCGTGACCGACTCGTCCTCATGCGACGCCAGCACGTGACCGCGCTGATCCCCGCCCCAGACCCGAACGACGCTGCACCGGTCCATCCGCACCGCCCGCGCAATCTGCTCGACGAACACGTACAGGATGTCGTGAGCCCGCCGTTCCGCCGACACGGCCTTCAAGATGCTCAGCACACTGAACAGGTCGTCCTTGTCCATGGCGGCATCGCGATGGCGCAACGTCAACTGGCGCGCCAGCAGCGCCATCAGCCGCGTTGAACACGCGAGCGTCGTGTCTCCGGCCCCCTCGCCGGCTTCGGACAACTGAAGTGTTTCCGGCAGGTCCGCCTGATCGAGCAGGTATTGCGCAATCTTGACCGTATGATCCCGCTGCGGGCTCCAAAAGCCATGGAACCATGCCGGCCCCTGCTCGCAAACCAGCCCCAGGCTCAGCCGCGACGACACCACTACGACAAACAGGTCGTTCTCCCCGATCGCGTCGCTGTATGGGCTCGTCGCAACATTCTCACAGCCCGCCCACGCATCCGGGGAAGGCCCGAAAACCACCACCCGATCCGCCGCCGCCCGCGCACCGTCCACCGCATCCACCTGCATCGCCGTCTGCGAATCGACAAACAAGAAAAAGCGTTCGCCGCCCTCGCTGACCGCCGTGCGCGCTATCTCGCTTGCGATCAAATAAAACAGTGCAAAATCCTCTACCGGCACCAGCGCATCGACCGGCTGCGATTCCGCACGCGCCACATCCTGAAGGCGCGATACCAGCGATTCCGTGTTGTTAGCGGCCAACCGTCTTCTCCCCCGCCGGATTGCGGCTTGTGGCGCAGGCGTCCCGCCTGCACTTCTTCATTGTGGCGCAGGCGTCTCGCCTGCACTTTCCTCTGCCTGCGTCTGCGGCGCAGACGCGGGCAGAGCCGGCTCTTTGCCCGAGTATGATTGCACAATTTCGACGGGCGTCGCACGCACCACCAGATCGTACAACTCCTCGATGTCCGCCGGCAACAATCGCACACACCCGTTGGACGAATAAAGGCCGACGGTTTCGGGCCGGATTGTGCCGTGAATGCCCAGATCCGTCGGCAATCCTTGCTGGTCAGGCACCAGCGGCATCCACCGCGTACCCAACTCGTTCCGGGGGTCGCCGTAAAGGATCGGCCCCACTCCCGGTTTATGCCACGTCGGATTCTTTTCCTTATTACCGATCTTGAACGTCCCCAGCGTGGTTTCATGGCCGGGTTGTCCAAGCCCAACCGTATACTGCTTGAAAATCCCCTCTTTGTCCAGCAGAAACAACCGGCATTGGGCCCGCTCGATGACGATTCGGAAGTCTTTGGGCGTGTACTTGATCTGCTGGTTCAGGTTAAGCACGGCGTCTTCGGAGATACCGTTTGCCCGCAGCAGCAGCCCCTGCGTCGTGTTCAGGCTGTTGCCGATGCTCGTGATGCTGTCCCCGCGCTGAACGCTGTACACCTTGCTTTCCGGCGTCCTCATCGGGGAAAAAATCAGGTTGACATTAACGCTCCCCAGCGCATCGACCGCCTCGGCCCACTCCCGGCTGTTCCACGCGGCGTCCTTCACGCCATTCCGGTACAGATCGCGCGCACCCAGCAGGTCATTCTGCCGCTCGGCCTTCCGGCCAAGACCCGTCAGCGCCGGCGCCCGAAGTTCCGGCGGCGCGCTGTTACGGACCACTTCGAAAACGTCCCCCGCCTCCGCCAGTTTACCCGCATCTTCCAACGCCCGCCCATAGGCCACCGCCACCCGCGCGTATTCCGGGCTCGCTGAAAACCGTTTAACACCCGCCTCCAACAACGCCAGATTTTCAGCCGATTTCCCCTGGATGCGGTTCAATTTCGCCAGCAGCACCGTGGCCTGCGGGGCCGTAATCAAGTCGCGGCCTTCCGCTACCGGCTCCAGCACTTTCCGCGCCTCGGTCAGATTGCCCTGGTCGTACAATTCCTGCGCCTTGGCCAGGCTGTCCAACCCCGCGCCAGAGCTTTCCAGGCTCAGTGCCCCCAGGTTCACGTAGTCCTTCAGGTAACTCGCACCTACGACCGCACCCCCGAGCAAAACCACCGCAAAAAAAACTTTCGGCAAACTTACTTCTTTTGATTTTTTCTTTTTTAACATCTAAATGCGCGACTCTCCGGTCCGTTCAAAATCCAGCAACATCTCCGCGACCGACTGATACCGGTTCTCCGGCTTCCGCCGAAGCGCCTTGAGCACAATCTTGTCCAGCGCCGGCGGCACCTTCGGATTGTATTTCGACGGGGGCTCAAACCGGTACTTGCTGCTGCGCAGTTGCCAAAGAATTCCCTTGCCTTCGGTGGCGGTACAGGCGTGACGTCCGGTCAGAAGCTCATACACGGTCAGGCCAAACGAGAATATATCCGACCGCGCATCCAGGCTTTTCTTGTTTAACTGCTCCGGCGACATGTACTTGCGCGTCCCGCCACCTTCCTTGTCCCACAACGAGCGCCACCCCGTGGTGACTTTCGAGAGGCCGAAATCCACAATCTTCACCTGCTGGAGGTCCCGCGTCAACAGGAAGTTCTCCGGCTTGATGTCTCGATGCACGATGTTCATCTGGTGCAGGAAATTGAGGCCCGTGCAAAGCTTCTTGCAGATGTCTAACACTTGTTTCAGATTTAGATCCTGATCGTTGATGTGCTTGCGCAGGTTATGCCCGTCGATGTACTCCATCAGGAGGCAACGCCGCATGTGACCGTTCCGGTCCTCCTGCACGATTATCTCTTTACTCATCCGGATGATGTTCGGATGATTGAGAGCCGCCGCTATAATCACCTCCCGCCCCAGGTAATCCCGCCGCCGGCGCTTCCGGTCCAGGTCGAACCGCCGCTCCAACACCTTGATGGCGATCGTCTGATCCCGTTCGCGGTCAATCGCCTTGTACACGATGCCCATACCGCCCGACCCGATCGGCGCCACGATCTCATACCGCCCCACGCGGGTTAGTTCGAGTTGGGTCTCGTCAGGAGGGGCTAGTTCCTCGTCGGGCACGACACTTATCTTCTCGAGATCGACTTTTTTCTTCCCAAAAAGCATACTCTACCTCAACTGCATCCTATTATTAGGCAAAACCCCGGCGGGATTCAATTGATTTCAGTGTTTTGCCTCCAGTATTTCAGATCAACAACACCCGGCCGCCGAACCGCACGCACCCACACGCCAAGCCCAACTTGTCCCAATTGGCTCATCTGACGCCGGCCCGCCAGGCCGCCTCTTTTTGGAAAAAGGCCCGATCGTATGATAGGATCTTTTGATATACATTCGAGCGCAACCGGAGGCCCTCTTTTATGGGGAAAATCACCCGGGAAGACGTGGCGTACGTCGCGTCGCTGGCCCAACTGTCCCTAACACCCGACGTCCAGGATCGACTTCTCAAAGAAATGGGCGACATCCTGCAATACATGGACAAGCTCAACGAACTCGACACCGCCGGGATCGAGCCCACCATGCACGCCTTGGCCATGACCAACGTGTTCCGCGACGACGTCGTCGGCCCGTCCCTCGACCGCGAACACGCCCTCATGAATGCCCCCAAGTCCGACGGCGAATACTTCCTGGTGCCCAAAATCCTGGATACCGAATGACGATGCCCAAAAAATTGAACGCCCTTACCGCCCACGAAATCCGCGACGCCCTCCGCGCCGGCACGGTTACGGCCACCGAGATCGCCGAAGCCTATTTCCGCCGCATCGCCGAAGTCGACCCAAAAGTCCTGGCCTACGTTGATGTCTGGCGCGACTACGGCCTCGCCCAAGCCGCAAAGGTCGACGAAATCGTCCGACGCGGTGACGAACCCGGACCGCTCGCCGGCGTCCCCATCGGCCTGAAAGACGTCCTCTGCACCCGCCAGGGCTATACCACCTGCTGCTCGAAAATCCTCAAGGGCTACCGCAGCCCGTTCGACGCCACCGTCGTTGAGCGGCTCGAAACCGCCGGCAGCGTATTCCTCGGCAAACTCAACATGGACGAGTTCGCCATGGGCTCCTCGACCGAAAACTCCTCCGTCCAGGTCACCCGCAACCCTTGGAACCTCAAGTGCGTGCCCGGCGGCTCGAGCGGGGGTTCCGCCGCGGCCGTGGCCGCCGACGAGTGTGTCATCTCACTCGGCAGCGACACCGGCGGCTCGATCCGTCAGCCCGCGGCACTCTGCGGGTGCGTCGGCATGAAACCGACCTACGGCAGGGTGTCGCGCTACGGGCTGGTGGCGTTTGCCTCGTCGCTCGACCAGATCGGCCCGTTTACCAAGGACGTCGAAGACCTCGCCGTCGCGCTCAACGTCATATGCGGCAGAGACTGCCACGACTCGACCTCCGCCGGCCTGCCCGTCCCCGATTTCACCAAGTCTCTGCGCCAGGACGTGGCCGACATCACCATTGGCCTCCCCAAGGAGTATTACACCGACGCACTCAACGCCGAGATGCGGGAAAAAATCGAAGGCGCCGTCGCCGTACTCCAAAAGCTGGGCGCAAAGGTTGTCGAGGTCTCGCTCCCCCACACCGGCTACGCTATCGCCTGCTACTACATCATCTGCACCGCCGAAGCCAGCGCCAACCTCGCCCGGTTCGACGGCGTCCGTTACGGCTACCGCTCCCCCATCAGCGGCGATGTCCACGACATGTACAGCAACACCAAAACCGAAGGGTTCGGCCCCGAAGTCAAACGGCGCATCATGCTGGGCACCTACGTCCTGTCGAGCGGCTATTACGACGCCTATTACCTCAAGGCGCAGAAGGTGCGGTCGCTGATCCGCCGCGATTTCCTCGATGCGTTCGAGAAATGCGACGTCATCCTTGCCCCCACCTCCCCCACTGCCGCGTTCGAGATCGGCGAAAAAACGGCCGACCCACTCGAAATGTACCTGAGCGACATCTACACGATCTCCGTCAATCTAGCCACGATCCCGGGGATGTCCATGCCGTGCGGCCTTACCAAACGCGGCCTGCCCGCCGGCCTCCAGATCATGAGCAAGCCGTTCAACGAAGAAACTATGCTGCGCGTCGCATACACGTACGAAAAAAACCGGGGTTTCGAGATGGGCCAACCGCCGATCGGCGCGCAGGCGCGTTGAGGAGAGCCATGGAGTACGAACCCGTCATTGGGCTTGAAGTTCACGTCGAACTGAACACCCGATCCAAGGTATTCTGCTCGTGCAGCACCAACTTCCATGCCAAACCCAACACCAACGTATGCCCCATTTGCCTGGGCATGCCCGGCGTTCTCCCCGTGATGAACCGGGCCGTCGTCGATGCCGCCATCATGGTCGGGCTCGCCCTGAACTGCACCGTCTCAAAATGGTCCAAGATGGACCGGAAAAATTATTTCTATCCCGACCTCCCCAAGAACTACCAGATCAGCCAGTATGACCTCCCGCTGTGTTCCGGCGGCCATCTCGAGGTCGCCGTCGACGGCCGCCTCCACCGCGTCGGCATCACCCGAGTCCATCTCGAGGAAGACACCGCCAGAAACGTCCACACCATCGGCGGCGGCGACTCGGGCATCGATTTCAACCGAAGCACCATACCCCTGCTGGAAATCGTCTCCGAACCCGATATCCACAGCGCACACGAAGCGTTCAGCTACCTCACCGCGCTCAAGCAGATCCTCCAGTATCTCAAGGTCAGCGACTGCAACATGGAGGAAGGCTCGCTCCGGGCGGAAGCCAACATCAGCATACGGCCCGCCGGGTCCGACAAGCTCGGCGTAAAAACCGAAGTCAAAAACGTCGCCTCGTTCAGCGGAACGTTCAAAGCCATCGAATACGAGATCGTACGGCAGACTCGCGCCCTCGATGCCGGCGAAAAAATCGTCCAGGAAACCCGCGGATGGGACGCCGGCAGAGCCATCACCTTCTCCCAGCGCACCAAAGAGTCCGCTCACGACTACCGATACTTTCCGGAACCCGACCTGGTTCCCATCGCCGTCGACGACGCATGGATCGACCGAATCCAATCCCTGATGCCCGAACTGCCCCGTGCAAGGTTCCTCAGGTTCCAGGAACAATACGGACTGTCCCCTTACGACGCCGGCGTACTGACCTCAACCATCGGCATGGCCAACTATTTCGAGGAAACCGTCGACGCCGGCGCACCGCCAAAACAGGCCGCAAATTGGATCATGGGCGACTTCCAGGCACTG
Source organism: Bathyarchaeia archaeon (assembly GCA_035530195.1). Classification (GTDB taxonomy): domain Bacteria; phylum Hydrogenedentota; class Hydrogenedentia; order Hydrogenedentales; family SLHB01; genus JAPLKX01. The sequence goes on from DATKVG010000187.1 coordinate 12,608, forward strand.
CTCACCGAACGCAAAATCGGCATCGAAGACTGCAACGCCTCCCCGCGAAAGCTCGCCGACATGATCGGCCTGATCGACAACGGCACAATAAGTGGTAAAATTGCAAAGGAGTTGTTGCCCGAGATGGCCGAGACCGGGTTGGCACCCAAGGCGCTCATTGACCAGAAGGGGCTCGTCCAGATCAGCGACGAATCCGCCCTGCTCGATGCTGTAAAACAAGTTATCGGCGCCAATCCCGGCCCTGTGGCCGACTATCGCGGCGGGAAAAAACAGGCGTTCGGCTTCCTGGTTGGCCAGGTCATGAAAGCCACCAAAGGCAAGGCCAACCCCAAGCTGGTAAACGAGATCCTTCAACGGGAATTAAAATCGTAGATTCTGAATGCGGCTTCTTAGCCGCGTAAGTAAGTCGGGAGTACCCGTACGGCGTGACAAAACTGGTCAGGAAATCTAAAAAGAACACCCAAGAGTTGCCGGACTTCATGCCCGTGCTGTTGCACATCGCATCGCTGGCCGACCAGCATAAAGCCAAAGACATCAAGGCCTGCGACGTCCGCGGCCTCACGCTTGTCGCAGACACGTTCCTCCTCTGCAGCGCCTCGAGCGAACCCCACCTGCGCGCCATTTTTAACGCCGTCAAGGAAGGACTCAAAGACGCCGGCGTCAAGCCGCTCCACTCCGAAGGCGCCTTCACGGGCGGCTGGCTCGTGATGGATTACGGCACGGTTATCTTCCACATTTTCCGCGAGGAGGCGCGCAACTTCTATGACCTCGACGGCCTCTGGGGCGATGCACCGCAAATTGATTTGGGCTTGGGAAAAGGTTGAAGTGGAGTTGCAAGGAATGGCGCAAACAACTCCTGACAGAATGACGTTGTACCGGTTCAAGCTCGACCGCATACTCGGCAAAGGCGGGACCGGCGTCGTGTACAGGGGCATCGACCCGGAAAAAGGCGAGGTCGTCGCCATCAAACTCTTCTTTGTCACATTTTTCCGCAACAAGCTCCACCTCAAAGACTTCGCACGAAGCGTCAACAAGTTCAAGAAGTTCAAACACGCCAACGTCGCCCACATCCGCGAGTTCATCCAGGGCGAAGAGGGCGAGTGCCTCGTACTCGAATATGTCGACGGGCCCGACCTCAAGTGGTACATCGAGAACCGGTCATGGAACCTCCAGGAGCGCCTCGTGATCGCCGCGCAGATCTGCAACGGCCTCCAGTACATCCACGACATGGGGTTCACCCACCACGACCTCAAACCGTCCAACATCCTGTTCACCCGAAAAGGAGTCGTCAAGCTGGTGGATTACTCGCTGTGCGGGAACAGTTCCTGGCTGACGCTGTTCGACCCGAGCGTCCACGAGCAGGTGACCCCTATGTACATCGCCCCCGAATTGATCCGCAACGAAAAAGCCACTCCCCAAAGCGACATCTACTCGCTCGGCATCACGTTTTACCTCCTGTTCGCCATGCGAACCCCTTTCCCCGTCGACACCCTCCAGAAACTTTACGCGTGCCACCTCTACGTCACGCCCGACAACCCCAGCATGCACAATCCCAAATGCCCGCCCGGGCTCAGCGACATCATCATGCGCATGATCGACAAAAAGCCCGAGAATCGATTCCAGGACTGCGACCAACTCCGCATCGCGCTCGCCGACATCGGCCGAAGCCGAATCTGAACACATCAAAAAAGCCGCCGCCCCGCCAGGCAGGGCGGCAGCCTATCTCATAGCCACGCGCAAAAACCCCGCGCACGCGGTTTGCTCAAATCATTACACTGTCGGCGTGGTCTCGTCGTCCGTACCGTCGGTCGGCGTCCCCGGATCGTAACCGATGGGGAACGGCACCTTCCACGCGGATTGACGGTCGGCGAGCACGAGCCGGTTCACCATGTCCAGCTTGCTGGTGTACTTCATCTCCAGCGGCGACGTCGCCGGCATCAGGCGCGATTTCGTAACTTTTCCGCAGTGTCTCATTTGGATCTCCTCGCGCACAGTTTACAGTGCGCCGCCCTCTTTTTGCATTACGAACGCTATCGCCGCGTCAAGCAAACCCGCTATATAATCATACTTCGCCTGCAGGGGCGATATAGGTGCTACGGCGGCGACGCGCGTCAATGGCCGGACATGCTTCATCGCAACTGCCTCCTTGGGCGGGTATTAAGGCCCCTCGACGAGGTCCAGGTCCCTCCCTGTCAATAATATACTCCCTCGCACCCCCACCGTTGCAAACTTTTTTTCCATCGGGACGCCCCGCCTCTTTCCACCCCATTCATCCGTCCGATCCGTCCTTTCTTCCTCCAGCCTGTTTTTATTCATCATTCATCACTCGTCATTTCCCTCGATCAGCTTCTCCCACTCCGCATACATCCCCTGCAAATCCGCTTTCAGCGCGTCGTACTGCGCCTTCAACGCCCGGGTCTGCTCGTAATCGGCCGCGCCGATCGCCGCAAACCGTTGCTCGAGATCTTCCACCAGCGCTTCCATCGACTCGATGTTCTGTTCGAGTTCCTCGAGCTGTTTGCGCCGTTTCCGGGCCTCCCGTTCCTGCACCTTATCCGGCCGGCCGGCGTTTTTCCGCACTTTGAGTGCGTCGTCCGACTTTTTTTTCGCCTCGACGGCGGCCTGCTGGGTTTCCACCTCCGCCTCGAGTTTCCACCGGTAATGTGAGTAGTTGCCCAGATGGACCGACGCCGTCCCGTTCTCGATGACGATCAGTTTGTCTACGAGCCGGTCGATCAACTCCCGGTCGTGCGACACCACCAGCAGGCTCCCCGGAAACGCCCCGAGCGCGCCCTCGAGCGCCTGCCGCGACGCGATGTCGAGGTGGTTGGTGGGCTCGTCGAGAATGAGCAGGTTCGACTGGCTCAGGATCAGTTTCGCCAGCGCCACACGGCTCAACTCGCCGCCGCTCAATGCCCCGAGCGGCTTGAACACGTCGTCCCCCGTAAACAAGAACTTGCCCATAAAAGTCCGCACCTGCTCGGGCGTCATGTCCGGCCGCTCGAGCCGGATTTCGCTCAAGATATCGTTGGCGCTCTCGAGGTTTTCGTGGTGCTGGTCGTAAAAGCCGAACGTGACCTTGTGCCCCAGCGTGACGCTGCCCGACCCGCCCTCCAGCCGGCCCGCCAATTGCCGCAAAAGCGTCGTTTTGCCCGACCCGTTCGGCCCGATGATGCCCACCCGCTCGCCGCGCGTCACTTGGAACGACAGGCCCGCGTACAGTTTCAGGTCGCCGTACGCCATCCCCAGACCCCGCGCATCGAGCACCAACTGACCGCTCCTGACCACCTCACCGAACCGGAACTTCGCTTCGGAACCTTCGGGGGGCGGCGGCTCGGTCCGCTCCATCTTCTGGAGGTTTCGGATCCGGCTCTGGACCTGTTTCGCCTTCGTATTCTTATAGCGGAACCGGTTGATCCACTTCGTCTCTTTCTCGATAAACTCCTGCTGGAGGTCGAATGCTTTCTGTTGCTGCCCGCGGACGAGCGTCTTCTGATCGAGGTACGAATCGTAGTTGCCCGCGTAGTTGTAGAGCCCCGCACGCTCGACCTCGACCATCCGTTTCACGACGTGGTTGAGCATCCGCCGGTCGTGCGAAACGATCACCACCGCCCGCGGCGACTCCTGGATGTACGTTTCGAGCCACTCCCGCGCCTCGATATCGAGGTGGTTTTCCGGCTCATCGAGCAGCAGCAGGTCCGCGTCCTCGAGCAATACCAGCGCCAGCATCAGGCGCGTCCGCTGACCGCCGCTCAACGCCCGCACCGGCAGTTCAAACTCCTCGAGCGAGAACCCAAGCCCGTGCAGCACCCGTTTCGCCCGAGCCCGGAAATCGTAACCCCCCCGATGCGCAAACTCATCCTGCAAATGGCCGTACCGCTCGAGCAACGACTCGTCCCCCGCCGCAATCGCCTCGCCCATCCGCCCGAGTTGCGCCTCCATCTCGAGGAGCTCCGAAAACGAATGCATCACCGTATCGAAAATCGTCGCGTCCGGCTTGATGTGCGGCATCTGCGACAGGCACGCGATCCGCGCACGTCGCATCCGCTCGATCACGCCACCGTCCGCCTCCACCTCACCCGTGATAAGGCGGAATACGGTCGTCTTACCCGTCCCGTTCCGCCCGATAAGGCCAACCTTCTCCCCCTCCTCGACGCGGAAACTCACCGCATCCAGGACCGGCTGGCCCCCAAGCGATTTCGTAACGCTATCCAAACGTACAAGGCTCATACAACCTGGAATTGTGCCTGTTGCGTCCAGCGGCGCGCAACTGCGAGAAGAACGGGTTTGGCGTTCCGCTTGGTCTTGTCTCATTCAAGTGGCTCTATTTATAGATCCCGAGTTGGTGCCGTTTTTGCGTGGGCGAACGGGCTCAAAACCGGGCAAATCTTGGGAAACAAGGGTGATTGAATTGACAGAAATGGTGTATATAGCACGAAATATGAGATAAACCAGGCGAAAAAGTTTTTTTTGTTCGTGCCGAGGCGGGTGAGAATTTCGAGCGCCCCTTCCCGTCTACAACTTCGCATGTCGCACTTGGCACTTCGCACTTGGCACTTCGCACTTTCAACTTCGCACTTATCCCCAAGTCTTGCCTTATCGCCGCCGTCAGTACTACACTACCCCCATAAGCGCCCGCGTCTTTTCAAAGCCCGGGCACCGACCAAAATCACCTTACCGAAGACGATCCGATTCCCGTGTGCCCGCCGGCACTGCAAGCACCCGACGGTCGGCGGGGACGAAGAAAAGGGCTTGCTTGTTACTTCCCCGCTGTGTGCCATCGTAAGACACCCCAGGAACGACTATGCCACTCTTCCCACGCCGTTACCTTAACACCAACTGCGCCTCATATAAGTATAAACGGTGACTGTCCCTATTTAAACTAAACGAGGGCGGAATATGGGGGAACATTTACCACCTGGGGCGTTGCCCCAGGCTGATGTGTGACGGCCCTTCAGGCCTCAGAATCTCCGCTACCTCCGCCGGTGCGTACGGTTTGGTAGGCGCGGGCGTCTCGCCGGCGTTTACATTTTTCTATGCTTTTTTGGTATCCTTATAGTGTAAGGTATCGCATACGAGGCTGTCGGTTACTGTTTGGAAGTGTCTTGAAGGGAAGACTTAACTTATTCCTGCTTTTCCGCAAGACGCAATGCACAGGGAGTGACGTAATGAAGGAAGGTAGGGTTCTGCGTCTTGGGGGGGGGTTCTGGGCAATTTTTGTGGTGGGGGTCGCGCTGGGTATGGGGGCTTTCGCTTCCGGGGCCGGCGGTGTCCACGCAGGGGCTGTGGAACCTGCGGCGAACGGTCTGCGCGTCGCCTTGGCCCTGGACGCGCCCGTACTCGAGCCTGCCGCCGCGAAAGATGGGAACACGTATACGAAGGTGGTCCTCGAGGGATGCGGCAACGACAACGAATTGGGGCGGCCCGCATTGCCTATCGTGAGCTATACGGTGGAAATCCCCTGGAACGCGGAAGTCAAAGTGACGGCGCGGGAAACGAAGATTACCGAGGTTTCGGTCGAACACTGGGTCTATCCGCATCAACCCCCGGTGCCGAAGGTGCTGGGACCCGCGGGCAACCCGCCGTTTATGATCGACCGGAACTCTTATGCCGGGGCGAAATCCGCGGGCTTTCAGAAGGCCTTTGGCGACGGCAAACTCGTGGTGACGCCTTTCAAGAAACGGGGCCGCCAGTTCGTGAACGTTCTTGTGCGGCCGTTCGCGTATGATGCCGCGCGGGGCCGGCTGCAATGCCCGGGCCAACTCGACCTCGATGTTGCGTGGACGCTCAACCCGACGACAGGCGGTGAACCGCAAGCCAAAGAAGGCGGCACGGGCATTATTGTCGTGGCGAACGCCTCGATGGGCGCTGCCGCGGCCGCCTACCACGCACAGAAAGAGGCCGAAGGCTTCGTGGTCTATGACGTGACCGTAAGCGGAACGCCAACCGCCGAGTCGGTCCGCAATCAGATTCGGGTCGTTTACGTCGCAAACAAGCCCGAATACGTGGTGATTCTGGGCGACGTCGAGATCGTACCGACCTTCTACAGCACTACTAGCAAGGCGTCCTCCGACCTGTTGTACGCGCTCATGGATGCGGAAGAAGGCTACGCGGACTACCTTGGCAAGGACATGCAGGTGGGGCGCGTGTCCGTGGATACCTCGAGCGCCGTGACGGAGTACATCTCGAAGTTGGCGGCGTTCGTCTCCAGCGTGAAACACCGGGACCTGACCTGGATTTCCGGCGGGAATAGTACCACTGAAAACGACACTGCCGAAGGCACGCACAATTGGGTGATCGCCAACGCGCTCCCCGAGGAATACACCAACGAATTGTTCTACGATTTCAGCGGCACCGCGGAGGAATTTAACGCGCACGTCAATGCCGGTACGGACGGGGTCGTGTACTCGGGTCACGGGGGCGAGTATTTGTGGACCCGTTGGGGCTACGGCATCTCGGACATGGCCGGGCTCGAGAACAGTCTCGATGCGCCCATCGTGTTCGGCCACTGCTGCCTCGCCGGTTCGTTCGACCTTGGGACCTGCTTTGCCGAAGCCTGGATCGAGACCACGGCGCGCGGAATCGTATACATCGGCGCCAGCAATGAAACGTACTGGGCTGAGGATGACGTCCTTGAAAGACAGGAATTCCAGGCCATGGCGGATATTCCAGAGTGCCGCATCAGCGATGCGGTCGAGCTCGGCCTCGAACAGGTTCACGCCCAGTATCCGTCGCGCGCGGAGTATTATTTCACCATTTACCAATGCTTCGGGGATCCGACGGTTTCCTTGTTCGGAGAAGGGGAGTTGGCGATCATCACGCCGAGCGTACTCCCCCTGGCCTACGTCGGCGAACCGTACACCGTGACCATCAACGCGGCCGGAGGGGAAGAACCTTACGCCTGGAGCTTGTTGAGCGGGACGTTGCCGGAAGGGTTAAGCTTCGACACCGATACCCACCGGATATCGGGGACACCCACCGCGCCGGTCGCCGCCACGTTCACGATTCAAGTGGCCGACGCGGTAGCGGCCACCGCCACGCGCGAGTTCAGCCTGCCCGTGGTCACACGTTTCCAGATCTCCAGCCCCGCCACGTTACCCGCTGCCCCACTGGATGCCGCCTACAATTACGAACTCGAGACGGAAGGGGGCACCGAGCCGGTGACATGGTCCGTGGGCGCGGGGGATTACGCGGAAACGAACGTTGCCTCGGGTTGGGTGGGCGGCGGCACGGCAAAAGGCTGGCGGGCCGACGACGCATCCTGGACATTGACCCTGCCGTGGCCATTCCCGTTCTACGGCGTCGAGTACACGTCCGTCCATGTGTGCAGCAACGGGTATCTGGATTTTGAATCGAATGAGTACGCCTTTCAAAACAGCGTTCCCGATCTGCTGTCTAACGTCCGGATTGCGCCGCTCTGGGATGATCTCGTGACGAATGGCGTAGGCGGTGACATCTTCGTCACGGAAACGACCGGCTATATGGTGATCCGCTGGGCAGCCGAAACCTGGTGGTACGGGACGCCGGTGAACATGGAGGCCGTTTTGTATGCCGACGGGGGCATTCGTTTCAACTATGGCCCGGCGCACTCGAACCTGACGCCGACGATAGGCATAAGCGCCGGCGATAACACGCACTTCACGCTTTCGGCACGCGACGGCGCAGCGACCATACCCGCCTCCGTCTCGTCCCTTTTCAGCTATGCCGACACTCTGCCCGCAGGTATCAGCTTGTCCGAGGCGGGCGTTCTCAGCGGGACTGCCACCGTCACAGGGTCGTACACATTCCTCATTATGGCGACAGACTCCGGAGCCCCGCAGCAATCCGCGGAGCAAGAGTTCACATTGACCTTTTATACGCGCGGCCGTATTTCATGCAACATAAACGGCTTCATCGAGGTGGACTCACTCGTCGTGTTGACCGCGCCCGAGGGAACGGACTACCACTGGTTCTGGAAAGGAGGAGAAGAACTCGTCGGGGAAAACAGCAGGACATTAACCTTTGACCCGGTCATGATGGACGATCGCGGAACCTATGTGTGTATGTACACCGATGGCGACGGGAAAACCGTTATCGAGACCGAGCCTTTTGAACTGGAAGTGTACGAGGAGTTGCCCGCGGCGGGAACGGCTTGCCTGGCAATCACCGTGGCCTGTCTATGCTTGGTTGGCGTAGCACTTGTGTCGCGACGAAGGTACACACAGACATCTTGAGCCCGAGCCTGATCGTTGACCACAGCTTCGCGGTTGGACGGGGCGGGCGAGACGACGGGGCCAAGGGCCGGCGCCTATGCCTGGATGCTCGTGCTGGGCGTTGCAAGACGGGTTCGGTCTTTTGATCGTCGCTTTGTGTCTGGACGGGGCGGGCGGGACGACCGCGCCTACGTTAGCGGCTTATGGGGATCGGGGCTTTTTCTGGTATCCTTGGTGGGATGCGAACGTTTTTGCGATCAAATGGCATTGCGCTGGTTTCTGGCGCGTTGCTGGCGTTTAGTTTTCCCAAGCTGGCGCTGTTCCCGCTGGCGTGGGTGGCGTTGGCGCCGCTGGTCTACCAGACGCAATCGGCGCACCCGAGGACGGGTGCGTTGCGCTTTTTCGTGGCGGGTTTCGTGTTTCACCTGATGCTGCTGCACTGGCTTTTGTCGAACGTGTACTGGGCGGGCAGTTGGGCGTTCTGGGGTTACGTGGCCGTTTGCGTGTACCTGGCATTGTGGTGGGCGGCGGGCGGCGCGCTGTGGTGCTGGATGCGTCGGAAACGCGCGTGGGGCGGCGGCGCGGTCGGGCTGGCGCTGGTTTGGGTGGCGATCGAATACGCGCAGGCGCGGGCGCTGACGGGGTTTGGCTGGGGCGCGATCGGCTACAGCCAGGGGCGGAATCTTCTGTTTCTGCAACTGGCGTCGGTGGGCGGTGTTGGGCTGATCTCGTTTTTCGTGGTGCTGTTTAACGGGCTGGCGGCGCTGGCGCTGGCGGAGAAGGGGCGGCTGCGGCTGATCCGGGCGGTCGCGGCGGTCGCGGTGCTTGCGGCGGGCCACGCGGCGGGTTACGCGCTGCTCGGCGAGCCGGACCTCGAGTCGAAGCCGCTGACGGTGTGCCTGATCCAGCCTGATTTCCCGCTCGAAATGAAGTGGAACCCCGAGTTCACCGTCGAGATGGTGCGGAATACGGCGGAAAAATCACGGGCCGTGGCCAACGACACGCCGGTCAACTTCATTGTCTGGCCGGAAGCCGTCATTATGGATTCGATTGAAAACCCCGCCATCAACAGCGTGCTGGCATCGTTGGCGCGGGACACGGGCGTCCCGCTTTTTGTCGGGTCGGTGCGGTTCAACGCCGAAACCAACGGCGCGCTCAACTCGAGCTACCTCGTCGATGCGGAAGGCCGGATCGTCGATTATTACGACAAGGTCCACCTGGTGCCGTTCGGCGAATACGTGCCGTTCGGCGAATACCTGCCGTTTATCAGCGCGTTTGTCCCCGCTATCGGCGACGCGGAACACGGCCGGAAACTGAAGGTGCTTGATGGGGCGGGCCGGCGATTTGGGCCGCTGATCTGTTTTGAGGTGCTGTTTGGGCCGCAAACCGCGGAACTTCTGGCGATGGGCGCGGATTATCTTATCGTGATTACGAACCTCGGCTGGTTTGGAGCGAGCAGCGCCATCCCGCAGGAACTCGAGCTGGCGCGGATGCGGGCCGTCGAGACGCGCCTGCCGCTGGTGCACAGCGCCAACACCGGCATCAGCGGCGTGTTCGACCCGTACGGGCGGTTCACGCTGGTGGACGGCGTGTTTGACGGCGCGGGCAACCTGCGGCGGTTCAACCGGGACGTGTACGGCGCCGAAGACACCATCATGCAGCGTGTGGCGGGCGCGTTGCCGGTGGCCGCGCCGGGGCAACGGCCGGTGCCGCATGGGCCGTCGGTGTTTCCGCACGCGGCGCTGGTGCTGACGGGCGTGGCCGCGCTGGCGGCACGGCTCAGGCGCGCATAATGAGCAATAAGACGCACGGGGGTTTTAGAACAGTTGCACGCTGAATCGCGCCGCCAACTCTCGAAGTTCACCGCCATCTTCGCGGGCGGCACGATGATCTCGCGCGTATTCGGGCTGGCGCGTGACATAGCAATCGCCGCCGTCATCCCGACCGTCTCGCGCGACGCTTTTTTTGTCGCGTTCTTTTTTCCAAACATGTTGCGCGACATCGTGGGGGAAGGCGCGTCGAACGCGGCGTTTATCCCAGTACTCTCGGAGACGCTCGAGAAAGACAAGGAACCGGCGTTCCGCGAGCTGACGTCGGCGTTGATGTCGGCGATGATCGTGATCCTGGGCGTGCTGGCGGTGGCGGGCGTGTTTTTCACGCCGTACCTGCTTGATCTGACCGAGCTGCTCGAACACGTGACGGGCACCAAGGAAAGAACCCGCGAGCACATTGAATTCACCGCCTCGCTCGCCCGCTGGACGTTTCCCTACATCTTCTTCATCGGCTTGACCGTATTTCAGATGGGGCCGCTGTTCATTCTTCGCCACTACTCGACGCCGTCGTGGTCGCCGGCCCTGCTCAACGTGTTCATGATGATCGCGTGCGTGGGCGTGTTCCGCAACTTGTTTGCCGACCCGGCCTACGCGCTCGTGGCGGGGGTGTGGGTCGGCGGCATCAGCCAGTTTGCCGTGCAGTACATGGCGCTGGGCCGGCGGACCCACGTGTGGCTGCCGAACTTCCGGCTGCGCCATCCGGGGGTGAAGACGGCGCTGCTCCTGTTGCTGCCGGTGATTCTGGGGCAGGCGGCCGGCGAGGTGAACAAAACGGTCAACCAGCTTTTTGCGTACTCGCTGGCCGCGGGCACGGTGACGGTGCTGTGGTACGCGAACAAGCTGGTTCAGTTGCCGCTGTCGATCTTCGGCATCGCCATATCGGCGGCGATCCTGCCGTCGATCTCGCGCGCGGCGGCGCGGGATGACTTTACCGAGGGCCGGGCCACGCTGATGCACGGGCTGCGCCAGAGTTACTTTTTGATCTGCCCGGCGGTGGTGGCGCTGATGGTGTTGCCGGGGCCGATTGTCCGGCTGCTTTTCGAGCGCGGCCAGTTTGACGCCTCGCTGACCCACCGCACCGGCATCGCCGTGGCGTACTACGCGTCGGGTTTGCTGTTTTTCGCCTGGGTGAGAATCCTGGTGTCGGGTTTTTATGCGCTCAAAAACACGAAGACGCCCGTCATCATCGCGTCGGCCAGCATGCTGCTGAACGCGGCGATGAACTTCGCCATCGTCCGGCGGATGGGCTACCAGGGGCTTGCGCTGTCGACGACGGTGTCGTACGGGGTGAATTTTCTGCTGCTGTACGCACTGCTCGGGCGGACGTACGGCAAGTTGTGGGACGCGCACTTTGTTTCAACGCTGGCGCGGGTGACGCTGGCCGGCGCGGCGATGGCGGCGGTGCTGGTTGCGGTGCACGGGCAGGTGGCGGCGTTGTGGCCAGGGGACGGAATCGCGGTGCGGCTGGTTGAGGTTGCGGCGCCGCTGGCTGTTGCATGCGTTGCATACCTTGGGCTGTGCGCGGCGCTGCGGGTGGGTGAGTTGCGGCCGTTCGTGGCGCTGCTGCGGCGGAAGGCGGCGGAAAGCTGAAAACAGTTTAACCACAGAGATCGCAAAGATCACAAAGAAGAAATCGATTCTTTGTACTATTAAGCTTCAATTTGTTGTTGCGGCGCGCAAGACTTTGCATCCGTCTGGGACGCCCCCCGGCAGTTGTGGGGGGTGTCCCACTTTTGTTGGCAAGGCTGGCATGTTCAAAAAAGGGGACACCCCCCACAACTGCCGGGGGGCGTCCCAGACGGGCTGCTCACATGGATTTGGTTGCGGCTGTGCCGCGCTGTGACGTTTGTGGCTAAGAAAACTTTACCTCTAACTCAACCTTGCCGCGTTGGTTGGCGAGATCGAGGGTTCCGGTTTGGGGATCGAATGCGGGGAAGGGTTTGCCGTTGAGCGTTGCGGATTGAATGGTTCGATTGCCCGGTGCGCGGAGGCGGAGGTGAAGTTTTGGGATTGGGTTGCGGTTGGGCAGGTCGAGCTTTACATTGATGCGGCCTTTGTTCAGGCGCGAAACGATCTCGTATGAGAGCGGCCCGAAGCAGGTCGGCGCGTCTTTGACAGCGATCTTCTTCCCGTTCTCGAGCCAGTGTCGCGGTGTGGCGTGGGCAAGGTAGAGGCCGTTGGGTTCGCCGGTTTCGGAGTTGAACGACTCGCGGATCAGCATCAGGCGCAGCGGCAATAGGAAGGCTGCGTTGTTGGCGCTGCATACGGCGCCGTAGAACGTCCTGCGGTCGAGGCCGGGCCAGACGCCGACGGTGTCGCCTTCGCCGCTGACGAACGTGCCGCGCGTTTGGCCGTGGGCGAGCTTGCCGTAGAACGACAGCACGAGTCGATCCGCTTCGTCGCGCTGTGCGAGCAAGCGCTGGTAGCTGGGGAGGTAGACGTTGTCGTAGCCGGTGGTCGAGTACCCCGGCAGACCGTTTTCGTGGAATGCGCCGATCGGCGTCGGGTAATAGTTGAACCGGAGCAGACCGAGCAGTGTAGCGCCGTGGTTGTGCATGAAGCCGACGATGCCTGCGGCATCGTCTGAGTCGAACGGCCAGAGGCCCGTGGCGAACGCGTAGGGCATGCACAGGTTCCAATAGCTGCCGATGCGGGTTTCGGTGATGGGCGCGTAGACCGGCTCGCTCGATTCGAGCAGCATGCTGGGCACGAACAGCGTGCCGTCGGGCAGGCGCGTTGAAGAGGCATCGACGGCTTTGAGTATGGCCTTGCGCAACGATTCGGCCGCGGGGCCGAACTCCGCGGCGAGATCGTCTCGGCCCGTCATCTTCCAGATCCTCGCCATATCGCGTATCCCGCGCCAGCACACGCTCTGGTGAAACGTGCAGTACGACACGGTTTCGATATCGCCGCAATGGCGCTGCTTTTCGAGCAGGCCGTTGGGATCTTTCCTTATCTGGGCCTTGATCGTGCGGCAGATTTCCTCGTATTGGGGCGTGAGTTTTTGGATGAAATCGGTGTCGCGCGTGAGATAGAAATATTCGGCACCGTGGGAGAGTTTTTCGCCGCGCTCCCAATTCGAGTAGTACTGCTCGCCTTTTGAGAGCCCGACCAGCTTCGCCAGGCCATTACGCGCTTCCAGCGCAAAGCCGTACATGGCCAGCAATGACATGGCGTCGCTGCTCTCGGGCTGGTAATACGAGTCGTGGTAGACGACGGAACCGAGCGAGTACCGCCACCGGAGCATGAGGTTTTGAATGAGGTGGTTGCGCTGGCAGTCCATGACGATGGGTTCAGGGACGTTGAACAGGATGCCGCGTGCGAGTGCGTTGTCCCAGTATTGTTTCCAATCGCGTTTCGCGGATTCGTATGCTTGCTCATTAAGTCGGAATGCCTCGGGCAACGGGTCTTTCGGCGACCAGGCAAGGTAGAGCGGGCGGTCGAGAATAAATTCAAGCCGTTCGCTATCGCGCGAAACCGCGAGCGAGGTTTTGTCGCACGTGCCGAGTTGCAGCCGCACGCGCGCATGGTTGTCAAGCGAACTGAATCGCACAAACGCCATGAACCGGTTTCCGTCCAACACCGGCGATGCGAACGACTCCTGTTCATATCGCGCGCCGGCAGAGTTGGTATAAGCGGTTTTGAGGATGGGATAGTAGCCGCCGCCAAGCGCGGGTCCTTCAAGCCGGTCGAGGGCAGATCCATAACGCTCCTCACCCGCTCCCACGAAGAATTCGATGTCGTTCTCCGATTGGTAGACGTCCGCCGCGAGCCGACTGCCGTCTGCAAGCGCAACGATGTAGGGAGGCTCGCCGCCACTGCGGGCAAACAGGATGTTGTGGACACCGAGCGAGGTGTTGGTGAGGCCGGTGCTGTAGAACAGCGGCTGGAGGTAGTCCTTGATGTTGTCGAACGTAGCGCCGCCTTGTGCGATAAGTTGCTCGCCCCACACGTCGCGGTCCTGGCGGAGCGCGTCGTTGAGCCGCTGCTCGTAATCGGATGCGGCCTGCGATTGGACAGCGGGTTGGGCGGGGGTGGCGGGCTCGACGAGGTCTTCTTGTCGCGTGTTGGTATTTTGTGCGGCGGCAAGCATGGAAAAGGATAAGATCGTGATGATTGGGATGCTGCGTGATGAGTACATCGGCAACTCCTGTTCCTGGTCGAGCCTTAAAAGGGACATAAAGGACTAAAGGGACATCAGCACCGCCGCCACCACCGCACGGTCGCGCGGGAGCGCGACCCCACCGCGTCGACCCCACCACATCGCGCAACGCAGCCGCGACCCGACTTCAGCGTCGAGGCCACCACCACCACATCACGCAACGCAGCCGCGATCCGACTTCAGCGTCGAGGCCACCACCACCACATCGCGCAACGCAGCCGCGATCCGACTTCAGCGTCGAGGCCACCACCACCACCTCCGCCGCAAACCCGGCTTCGGCTGTGCAGGCGGGACGCCTGCGCTACCATTTATTTGAGGAGTTCTTTGATGGCATCGCGCATGGGTTGTTCGGATTGGGGGATGGCGTGCGAGGCGGTTGGTTCGTAGCCGCCTTCTGCGGAGAATTTTTCGAGGTTGATGTACGCGGGGCCGCAATCGGCGTAGGCGGCGACGGCGACGAACTTGTCGGGCCGCAATTCCTGCGCGAAAAGCTGAAACTCGACCGCAACTTCGCCGGGCAGGTTGAGAATGAACACGTTGCCCATCTCGATCGATGTTAGTTCGAAGGGCACGTTGGCACGGTTTCTGAATGCGATGAACATGGCCGCGACCGACCGTGCGTTGGGATGTGCATCGGCCTTGGCGAGTTGGGCGTCGAGTTCGGCCTGTGCCCACGGGCCGTCGGACCGTGGGGTCAACACGAGCGGGGCGCTGCGCAGGACAACCGGCGCGGCGGGGGCGTAGTTGGTGGATTCCGCGGCGGCTTTCATGGCGGCGCGGAGGCGTTCGTACAGCCCCTGGCGCGCTTCGGGCGAGGCATCGTTGTATTTACCGGCGGCGATGTTGCCGCCGCAGCCGTTGAAGTAGACCTGGAACACGCCCTCCTGTTTTTCGAGCCATTCGCGGGCCATGCCGGCGAAATCGATGCTCGAGCGCGGGTCGCCGTAGAAGCTTTGGGGGTGCGTGGCGTAATAATGGAGCCGGGCGACGGGTTTTTGGCCGTTGGCGAACGTGATTGTCTTGACATAGGGGTCGATGAGGCCTTCAGGCGCGGCGATGAGCTTGGGATCCTTGCACGAACTGTAGCGGGTTGTGACGGTGCCGTCGCCGTTAGGAATGCGCCGGTTAGACGCGACGCGCTCGACCTTGGCCTGGCCCGTGCCGATTTGGTTGTACGGCTGAAATTGCGATTGGGCGTTGCGCACCGCCGACACGAGCCGGTCGAGCGGGATCTGGATGCTCTCGACGGACGGGCGGACCGGCGGGCTGGCCTGCGAATCGAGGATGGGGAACGAGTCTTCGTCGAGCATGGGGGCCGTATGCTGGTGGACGGTGTGGAGGGCGACGCGGGAGGGATCCGTGCCGGCGGCGTCTGCGATGGCTTTGCGCCAGCGGGTATAGGTGCCGTTGCAGAGTTCGCAATAGTCGACGGCGCACAGGACGTATCGGGCCGAGCCGTCGTCGATGATGACGCCCTTGGCCTGAAGCGGCTGCTCGATCACCTCGAGCGGTTTGAAGCTCGAGTAGATGGGCGTGCCGAGCGGGGGGGTGACGTCGGCGTTGAACGTGGCGATGCGGCCTTTGGTGGCACACGGCTTGCGCGTCGTGCAGCAGCCCGCCAAAACGCCCGCCGCGGAGAGGGAGAGAAAATTTCGCCTGGTGACTTGATTGCTGGTCATCAAAGCACCTCCTTTGGGACAAAAAGAGGGACACCCCCCACAACTGCCGGGGGGCGTCCCAACGACCCGGCTGCGGTAAGGGAGAGGAAATTTCGCCTGGTGACTTGCTTGCTGGTCATTTCAGCCTCCTGAGAATGGGACGGATCGGACGGATCAGACCGATCGGACTTATAAGAGCCCTGCCTGCTTCGCAACCGCGGAGATTGTTTCGACGATGCGGGTTTCGATGTCTTCGCGCCACTTGTTTGGCATGCCGTACATGAGTTGGGCGCCGCCGCCTTCGTAGCCGCCTTCGCGGATGATTGCGGCCGTGGGGATGTAACTGACGAGGATGTTCGAGTAGCCCATGACGAACGTCCGCGGGCCGAGGATGTTCTTGGCGTGTATGGCGTAGTCGACCACGATTTCGCCGGCGAACGTTACGAGCGGGAGGCCGCCGAGGTTCCAGACCTGGACCGGGTACATGTAGGATGTGCGGAGGGGTTGGCCGGCGTCGAGCTGGGCGATCATTTCAGTCGCGGCGCGGCGGTTGTATTCGTTGTCGGTTTCGGTGATTTTGACGAGTGCCGCGCGGTCGGGCGGCGTTTCGAGGAACAGCTCGACCTCGGTCCGCGCCGTTTTCAGCGCCGGGTCGAGCGGCGTCATGGGCTCGGCCATTGCGGCCTCGACGGCGGCAGCCAGTTCTGCGCCGTACTGGCGGGCCAGCGAGAGGGTGCGGCGCGGGATGGGGTTTTGGTTGGCGCCACAACCCTGGAAGAACAGGGCCGTTGCGCCGGGGTGCGCCTTTTCGAGGATTTCCTGTGCGAACCCGGCGTAATCGCCGCACCACTCGTATTCGCAGAGGGTGGTGTTGTGGCAGGCGTAGCCGAACAGGACCGCCAGGGGCTGTCCGTCCTCGCGTGAGACGCGCAGTACGGGTACGGCGTGGTCGACAGGGCCGTTGAGATTGTAGGTGGTGGCGATTTCGGCTTCCTTGTTGTTGCGGCGGTTGACGGCAAACCGGGTGACGCCGTTGGCGGACTCGAGGCGCACGGGAGCCATGTCTTTGAAGGCGGCCTCGCCCGCGGAGACGACTTTGTCTACCAGCACGGGTGTATACCGCCGCACTTTTTCGAGGGCGGCGGAGTCCAGGGGATAAATGCACAGGAGCGAGCCGTCGATGACGGGCCCGGAATGGGTGTGGGAACTGTTGAGTATGATTCTGACGCGATCGAGGCCGGTCGAGGCTTGCAGGCGGTCGAATATGTTGTCCGACACGGGTTTGGGGAAACCGAGGACGTCGCTGGTGACGATCAGCGCGCGGTTGCCCGCGGCGTCTTCGAGCGCCAGGGCTTTCACCCACAGGGGGTGGAGCGTGCCCCCTTCCGCCTCGTGGTCGCGTGCGGCGTAACCGGCCAGCCACATCGGCTCGGCCGGCGTGATATCGATCCGCGCCACGCCGGCTTTCCAACCATCGCCCGCCGCACCGGACGCCAGCACGGCCGCCACTGTCAATGCCGTCAGGATGCCCATGGCAACACTCCCCAAGTAGTTTCAAAACAAGCCTAGATTAAATGGCCACGAGTGTCAATTTGGCCGCTGGATGTATTCTGCCGGAATGCCTGTTAAACTGAACCGAATAAAGGGAGGCCTATCGCGGTATTCTAAGACAAGGGGAAAACCCTCATGGAACGGGAAACGCTGGAGTTAAGACTGGCAAGAAGATACCGGCACGGGGCCTTTTATCTCTTGCTGGCGGCGCTGCTTGCAACGCCGGCCCTGGTTCGTGCCTGTTCGGATCTGCTGGACGCGCCCTACATTGCCGGGGTGGTTATCCCTATCCATGCGTGCGCCGTCATTGCGGCTTGCTTCCTTCTCTGGTGGGCTTATCACTGGCGGATCGGGATCGACGCTTATGGAGTCCACCGCAGGGTGTTATTCGTGTGGCAGCATTGGCCGTGGTCGCTGTTCGAAGAAGGCAAGGCACGAAGAGGCGCCACGTACTACTCGTTCAAGTTCATCGGCGAAGCCCCGCACCGCAACACCATCGACTTCGGCCCGGCTGACGAACAAACCGCACGACAGGCCCTTAACATGTGTTATGCCCACTGGGTTCAGCCGCCCCGCCTGCTGCTGCCTGACAAGCTCATGTTCAACGCAGGAATGAAATCTTCGCGCGTCTGGTGGAGGTACGCTCGCAGGAGGATGTCAACGATTAGTCTCTCGCCTCAGGGCCTGTGGATAAACCAGAAACGGGGCGAACCCACCCACCACTGGACCGATGTGAAGAATGTGGTGCTTTTCCGGCCCAGCCGGGAGCATGATAAATGTACGGTCATCTCGTTTGATGTCGGGGGTTGGCCCTTCATGTTGGAGTTCTCGAAGACGACTGGGTCAGGTTTTTTCAATCCTCCATCCTATCTGATTGCGGGTTATCTTGAAACCTACGTGGCCCCGGAGGAGATTCTGGTCTGCACGGAAGACCCGCCCGCCAGTATGGCCGAATTGGAAGAACGGCTCAGCTTTGCCAGGGGAAAAATCCGGGAAAAGGGCATCGGGGGGATAGTTTTGACAAGCTTCTTGGCCCTTATCAATCTCTTCACCATAGGGCCGGACGAACTGGGGCCGATGAATGTGCTTACTCTTGTTGCCATGTTCGGCTC
The DNA here is from genome assembly GCA_035530195.1 of Bathyarchaeia archaeon. Taxonomy (GTDB): domain Bacteria; phylum Hydrogenedentota; class Hydrogenedentia; order Hydrogenedentales; family SLHB01; genus JAPLKX01. The sequence goes on from DATKVG010000187.1 coordinate 31,115, forward strand.
CGCCTTACAACCCATCCTTGCCAGGATGAAGTACCGCAGGCAGTTGAAAGAACTCCTGGCGCAGCGCGAACAGCTTCTGGTCGATGAGCGCTCCGCCACGGCTGCCCCCTCCGCTTGAGCCCCCTCCCCCAAAGTAGAAAGCCACCCCAAAAAGCGATATGATGCACTTGGATCGGAAGTGTGGGCAGGGTAATTTAACCGCGTTTCTGTGAAGAGAGGAACTCATATGGAACCGAGAACATCTACCGGGATGGGGCGGCCTTCTCGCCGCGATTTTTTGAAAACTACGGGTGCGCTGACGGCGGGAATCGCCCTCGGGACTCAACAGGCTGCTCGGGCGCAGGGAGAAGCGCTGGCCGTTAACGGCGGGCCGAAGGCGGTGACGGTAGAACATGGCGCCGCCACAAAATGGCCGCAGTATGGCAAGGAGGAGGAAGACGCGATGCTCGGGATGCTTCGTGCGCCGTCGTATGACTCGATTAAGGCGCTGGAAGACGAGTGGTCGCAGTTTCTCGGGGTGCCGTATGCGAAGGCGCATTGCAACGGTACGTCGGCGTTGGCGTCGATGTTTTTCGCGCTCGACCTCGAGCCGGGCAGCGAGATCATGGTGCCGAGCTACACGTTTTTTGCCACGATCATGCCGATGCGGTTTTTCGGGCTGGTGCCGGTGTTTGTGGACATCAACCCGCGGACGCTGAATTTCGATCTCGAGGACGCCAAGAAACGGCTGACGGCCAATACCAAAGCGGTGCTGCCGGTGCATTGGATCGGCTTGCCGGCCGACATGGACCTGATCGGCGATTGGGCGAAGGAGAAGGGCCTGATCGTGTGCGAGGACGCGGCGCACTCGCAGGGGTCCAAGCTTAAGGGGAAGCACATGGGTACGTGGGGCCGGATGTCGATCACGAGCTATCAGATGAGCAAGGCGCTGCCGGGCATCGAGGGCGGTATGGGCATGTACCAGGACAAGGAAGATTTCGAGCGGGCGACGTCGCTGGGCAACTATGACATGCCGGGGATCGACAAGAACGGCAATTACTACAAGTACAAGGGTTCGGGGCTTGGGTTGAAGTTCCGGATGCACCCGATGGCGGCGGCGCTGGTGCGCTGCCAGCTTAAGGGCCTGGTGGCGCGAAACGAGGTGGGCGCGCGGCAGGTGCGGGCGATGAACGGCCGGCTGGTGCAGTTGCCGGGGCTGTACGAGCAATCGAGCCGCCGGAAAGACATGCAGCGGATGCATTACGCGTGGAATATGCTGTTCATCGACGAGAAAGAGGCGGGCATGACGCGCGACGCCGCCGTCAAGGCGCTCAAGGCGGAGGGCGTCCGCGCGGACGGGCTGCATTACACATTGCAGCACGACCTGCCCGTGTACCGGGAAGCGGGTTGGTGGCACCATCTGCCGACGATCCCGGACTTGCCGGGCAGCGTCCAGGCGAACGCGACGTCGATCGCGCTGCCGTATTTCACAAGCGAGGCGCCCGAACTCGTGGAGCAGTATGTGAAGGCGTTTGAGAAAGTCTGGGCGCACCGGAAAGAACTGAGTTGATTGCAGATTGACGATTGCAGATTGCAGATTGTCGATTGCAGATTGTCGATTGCAGATTGCAGATTGACGATTGCAGATTGCAGATTGACGATTGCAGATTGCAGATTGTCGATTGCAGATTGTCGATTGCAGATTGTCGATTGCAGATTGACGATTAGAAAGAAGTGCGGAGGTCTGTAACATGGTTAAGGTTGGAATGGTATTGATGGTGCTGTTGCTAGGTGGTGCGGCGGTGGCGGAACCGTGGCCGTTGGGTGTTCGGATTATGAGTTACGGGAAGTATCAGGATGCGGCGTGGGCGCACCTGCAGAAAATCGGCGTGAAGCACGTGTTTGTGAGCGTGCCGGCGGCGGACGAGGCCGACGGCGTAATGGCCAAACTGAAGGAGCACGGGCTCGACACGCCGGTTGTGCGCGGGCAGGCGGACCTGTCGAAGGATACGTTTGCGGCGGAACTCGAGCCGCAACTGGCCGTGGCCGAGAAAATGGGTGCAAAATACATGTTCATCAGCGCCAAGCGGGGCGAGTCGCCCAAAGAGGACGCATACCGGCGGTTGCGTGAAGCGGGCGAGGCGGCGAAGAAACATGGCGTGATCATCACGATGGAAACGCACCCCGACCTCGGGACGAACGGCGCCGTGCAGGTTGAGACGATGACGGCCATCGACCACCCCAACGTGCGCGTCAATTTCGACACCGCCAACATCACTTACTACAATGAAAACACCAGCGCCCAGGAAGAGTTGGCGAAAAGCGTCGCGTATGTCGCCACGGTCGAGTTTAAAGATCATAGCGGGCTGGCGGAAACCTGGGATTTTCCCGTGGTCGGCAAGGGGATGGTGGATTTCAGGGCCCTCATAGACCTGCTGAAGCAGAACGGTTACCGCGGCCCGTTCACGATCGAGTTTGAAGGGACCAAGGGCGTGGCGCTGGACGAGGCCCAGACATTAACGGCCATCGCCGATTCCGTCGCCTATACGCGCACGCTGGCTGAGTTCGACTGAGCAACAGGCCGCTCGGGATTTAAAAGGAGTATCCGGATGCCGCAAGCCTTGGGGCACATGGCCCCGCCCGACTTTTTCATGATTGCGAGCTATGCCGTGCTCATGCTTGGCATCGGCGTATTTTTCTACGGCCGCATGAAACGGATGAAGGACTATTTCAGCGGGGGCAACACGATCCCGTGGTGGCTGAGCGGGGTGTCGTTTTACATGAGCAGTTTCAGCGTGATGGCGTTTGTGGTTTACCCGGGGCTGTGCTACCGCCACGGCTGGGTGGGCATAACGCTGCTGTGGGTAGCGGTCCCCGCGACGCTGTTCGGCATGATGTTTTTTGCGGTCCGCTGGCGGCGCGCGCGTGTCGACAGCCCCGTGGAATACCTCGAGACCCGCTACAGCCCGCTGTTCCGCCAACTGTGCGCGTGGCAAGGCGTGCCGGTGCGGATGGTCGACGACGGCATGAAACTGTTCGCCACCGGCACGTTTATCTCCGTGTGCGCCGGGCTTGATATCGTCGAGAGCATCCTGATCGCCGGCGGGATCATTCTGCTGTACACGTTCATGGGGGGTCTTTGGGCGGTTGCGGTGACGGACTTCATCCAGTTCGTGGTGCTGACGGCGGGCATTCTGGTAGTGCTCCCGCTTTCGATAGCGCGGGCCGGTGGTCTGTCGAACATTTTTGCCAATACGCCGGAAGGTTTTTTCCGGCTAACCTCGGCCGAGTACCGGTGGAGCTACGTAATACCGTTGATCGCCCTGTACGCGCTCGCGTGGAGCAGCATCAACTGGTCGCTGATCCAGCGTTACTATTGCGTGCCCAAAGAGCGGGATGCGGTCAAGGTTGGTGCGCTTGTGATCGGCCTGTACCTGATCGGCCCGCCGATCATGTTCTTCCCGGCGATCGCGGCAACGCAGTTTCTGCCCGGGATCGAAGACGCCGGCAGGGTGTATCCGATGCTGTGCACGCAACTGCTTCCGGCGGGCATGCTGGGGCTTGCGGTGGCGGCGATGTTCGCGGCGACGATGTCGACGTTGAGCAGCGATTACAACGTGTGCGCGAGCGTGCTTACGAACGACGTGTACAAACGGTTGGCGCGGCCGGATGCGAGCCAGTTCGAGTTGGTGCTGGTGGGGCGGCTGATGACGCTGGTGATCGGTTTTATCGCGCTGGGGACGGCGCTGGTGATGTCGCAGGGCAAATCGGAGGATTTATTCAAGACGATGGTGACGCTGTTCGGGATCGCCACGGCGCCGGTCGCGGTGCCGATGTTGCTTGGCCTCATCTGGCGGAAGGCGACGAACGCGGGCGCCATCGCGGGATTTGCGTTCGGGCTTAGCACCGGGCTGATCCTGTACAAGATATCGCTGGGCGGGGCTGTCGAGTTTCTCGGGATGGCATGGAAACCGGAGACGGAAGAGGTGGCGTTCGGGGCGTTATTTGCGTTGAAGATGGAAATCGTGATGTTCCTTGCGACAGCGCTTGTTACGTGCGTCGTGATGGCGGTTGCGGCGGTTGTCGCGCCTGCCTCGGCCAGTACGCGGGCGCGCGTGGAACAGTTTTTCCAGCGGCTGCTCGCGCCTATCGGCACGCTTGATGACGACTTTCAGACGGGCGCGGCGGCTCAGTCGCCGTTTATGGTGGTGGGCGTGGCGATCCTGCTGGTAGGCGTGTTGTTGCTGGCGGTGGCGCCGTGGGTCGGCGGCGGCCAAGTGCTTGTATTGGACCTGATTATCGGCGGCCTGCTCGCCGCTGTGGGCAGTGCCATGGCGTGGTTGTCCGCCGCGGACGCGCAGAAACGGAGCGCCATTCTTGAAACGAATCCGAGCGAAAGCCGGCTCAACTAATCCCGGCCATGAAAAAGGAAGGAGAGATTGATATGCCGAATGAGAACAAATCCAACGCCACCCGCCGCGACTTCCTGAAAACAGCCAGCGCCATCGGGGCGGGCCTCTATGCCACCGGCGCCGGCGCCCAGGCTCCGGCCGCGCCGCGCAAAGTCGAGGCGCTCGCGCTGAACGGCGGGCCCAAGGCCGTCATGCACGTTGCCAAGGACGCGACAAAATGGCCACTGTACGGCGACGAGGAGGTCCAGTTGGTTTCGGCTCTGCTGCGCGACTTCTCTTACGCGCCGGTGGCCGAGCTCGAAGAGGCGTGGAAGGCGCATTTTGGGTGCGCGTTTGCGAAAGCGCACTGCAACGGGACGAGCGCGCTCACCTCGATGATGTTTGCGCTCGATTTGCCGGAAGGCAGCGAGGTGCTGGTTCCGGATTACAGCACGTGGTTTCCGGTGGTGCCGATGCGGTTCTTTGGTCTTGTGCCGGTGTTTGTGGACTGCAACCCGCGGACGATGAACATCGACGTCGAGGATTGCAGAAAGAGAATCACCGCCAAGACGAAGGCCATCATGCCGGTGCATTGGTACGGCCTGCCGTGCGATATGGACGATATCGAGACGCTCGCGAAAGAGCACGGGTTGTCGGTGGTTGAAGACGCGAGCCACTCGCACGGGGCAAAACTGAAGGACACGTGGATGGGCAATTGGGGCCGGATGGCGGGCATCAGCATGCAGGCAACGAAACCGCTGCCGTCGATCGAAGGCGGCATGGGCGTGTACAAGGAGCGGCTCGATTACGAGCGGGCGACCACCTACGGCAACTACGACCTGCCCAACACGTTCCCCCAAGACAGCCCGTATCGGAAATATCACGCGACGGCGTTCGGCGGCAAGCTGCGGATTCATCCGGCGTCGGCGATTCTCGCTCGGATCCAGTTGCGAGATTTAGATAAGCGGAACGCGGCGGGGGTGGAGCAAGTCAAGCGGCTCAACGAGCGGATTACGCAACTGCCCGGGCTCAGCGAGCAGTACGTGCGGCCGGATATGAGCCGCGTGTTCTACTCGAGAAACCTGATGTTTATCGACGAGGCCAAGGCGGGCGCATCACGCGCCGCGCTGGTCAAAGCGCTCAAGGCTGAGGGCGTCGACGTGGCCGAGTACGGGTGGACGCTGCTGCACACGTACCCCGTGTTCAACGAGAGCCAGTGGTGGCGGCACATGCCCGTCCTGCCGGATAAAGTGCCCGGCTGCGATGAAGCCAACAAGCAGGCCATCTCCGTGGCGTATTTCACGTCCGATCAGCCGGAGTTGGTTGAACAATACGGGGCGGCTTTCGAGAAAGTCTGGGCACACCGGGACAGCCTGGCGTAAGACGACGGTAAACTCGTCATCATACTTCGCCCGGCAAGATCGCTATACCCCCAGAGCGCGTGGTTGCTATGCTCTTCCCAAGAAGACCCGCGTGTAGGGGCGGGCCGGCTGGCGATTAAGCGTTAAAGGGGAAGGAACGGCAACCGTATAAAACAGCTGCTGGCACACTTGGCAGAACGGGGGATGCCGGTTGGACAGATGTTGCCGGCGCAGACGTTCGTACGGTTCGCCAAACCAAATCTCTTTAAAAGACTGGGTGTTGAGGTTGCCGAGGTTTATCAACGAACCGTCCGGCTGCCAGCAGCATGGCGTCACCAAACCGGCCGAATCGACGCTGCTTGTCTCCCACAGTTCCGCACAGGTAAGGATGCCGGGCCCTTGGCGCCCCGATGTTTTGCATCCGCTCCAGTCACCGGGAACGCTGATCGGGAAGTCTTTATCCTGGCACGCCTTGATTTTTGCGAGGGCGGCGCGCAGTTCGTCCCGGGGCATGTTCTGCAGGGCGTTTTCACGCAGCGTGGACCCGTCTTGGAAAACGGTGTCGAGGTCGAGGCCGTCGGTGTTCACCTCTTGAAAGTTCATTGAGTTGACACCCATGCTTTTCATTGCGGCGATGAATTCAGAGGTTTTGGCGAGTGTCGCCCGCATCAAGACGGCGCTGACATGGATTTGTGGCGTCGGACTTGCAAGCCGGCGCTTCGTCTCGCACAGGATACGAAGATTTGCAAGGACTTTTTCCAGCGTTGTTCCGCGGCGCAGGTCGTTAAACACTGCCGGATCGTACGAGTCGATCGAGACCAGGATCTCGTCGTGGCCGCAACGGACAAGGCGTTCTACCGCGTCCTCGGTCAGCAGGGTGAGGTTGGTGTTAAACCGAGTAGCGAAACCCAGGCCTTTTGCAAATTCCACCACCTCGATGATGTTGGGATACATCAGCGGCTCGCCGAGGTTTTGCAGGGTGAGCCCGGCCACGCCAGCCTCGCGGAGTTCCGTGGCGGCTTTCTTAAACATGTCGATGCTGAAGTCGCGCTGTTTGTCCCTGGCTTTCCAATGCGTGCGCCTGCAGAAGAGGCAACCAAGATTGCACCGGGTTGTCGGCTCGAAATATACATGATGGGGATAGTGGGCCGGGGTTGCCAGCGCGATGCGCCTGGCGCGATACGAGGCCGGAAGCAGAGGCCACAGTGCGGTCTTGACGCGGGCCTTTATCGTGGCGAAAAATGACATCAAGGGTTCCTTTCCCGGTTTGGCAGCTCACTAAAGTAGACAGGCGCGGACTTTTTCAATTCGCGGGTGCTGAACAGGACTTCCCAGCGTTGAATGTTCAGGCGTTGCGCCAGTTGGCGGGCAAGCGCAAGCACTTGCTCTTCATGCGTGCCGTGGATCATGGCATACAGGTTGTAAGGCCACTGTGGCATGCGGGGGCGCGTATAGCAGTGGCTGACTTCGGGCAACGAGGCGATGTACCGGCCGGCGAACTCGACGTGGTCCGCCGGGACGTCCCAGACGCTCATGCCGTTGGCGGTGTAACCGATGGCGTGGTGTTTGACGCGCGCCCCGAACCGGCGGATCAGGCCGCTGGCGAGCCACGCGCGCAACTGGGAGATGACCTCGTCTTCCGTCATACCGGCCTGCTTGGCGATTTCGAGGTAAGGCCTCACGACGAGCGGCAACGGCGCCTGCAGGGCGCGTATCAGTGCGATATCGCGGTCTCTTAAATGGGGACAGTCACCGTTTATTTGTGCAGGCGTCTCAAATAAATGGTGACTGTCCCTATTTAAATTGAAATGGACGTTGATTTTGAAGGTGCGGTCGGCGGGGAGCGAAATTACGTCTTGTACGCCATGCAATTTACGGATTTCTTCGCGTATCTCGTCCATGCGTTCCTGGGAAGGCGCTACGAGCGTGAACCACATGTTGAACTCGGCGTCGCGGAGATAGTTGTGGGTGACTTCGGGGTAGGCGTTGATGTGACTGGCGACGTTGTCGATGGCGTCGGCGCTGATTTTCGCTGCGCAGAGTGTGCTGGTGTAGCCGAGGCGGTGGAGATCGAAGACGGGTCCGATCTGGCGTACCACTCCCCCACTCTGCAACTGGCGCACCTGGTTCATGACGGTCGCTTCATCAGTTCCCAGTTCGCGGGCGAGGGCCTCGAACGGCCTTGGATCGATCGGGAAGTCGCGCTGGATTCGGTCGAGCAGGCGGCGGTCGAGGTCGTCGAGGTTCACTGGATGCCAATCTCCTCGTCGGTGAGGTAGCAGGCGGGGTCGGGCGCCCACAGGTCGCCAATGACGGCTTCTGCGCGGACGCGGAAGTTACCGGCGCAGATGTCGAGCCATTTGCATCGGCCGCACCGGCCGGTGACGTGGCGTTTCTTTTCCTTGATCATCATGAGCAGGGCGTTGTCTTTGTCGGTCCAGATCTCGCCGAACTTTCGGTCGCGGACGTTGCCCAGCGTGAGGTGGCGCCAGAACTGGTCGGGGTGGACGGCGCCGTCCCACGACACGCAGGCGATCCCGACGCCGGACGAGTTGCCGCCGTTGTACTCGAGCAGTTCGAGTACCTGCCCTGCGCGCACCGGGTTCTCGCGCAGCAGCCGCATATAGAGGAAAGGCCCGTCGCAGTGGTTGTCGACGGTGAGGATTTCCTTGGGCATGCCTCGGCGGTGCAGATCGGCGGTCAGGTCGATGATTTGTTCGACGGCCTGGCGGGCGCGGGGCAATTCGAGCGCTTCTTCGATAAGGGCGCTGCCGCGGCCCGCGTAGACGAGATGGTAAAAACACGCGCGCGGGATGTCTTCGTCGACGAGGATCTGGAAAATGGCGGGGATCTCGCCGACGTTGCGGCGGTTGATCGTGAAGCGGAGTCCGACTTTCAGCCCGGCCTGCCGGCACGCGCGGATGCCGGCCATGGCGCGGGCATACGCGCCGGGGATGCCGCGGAACTTGTCGTTGACGGGCTCGGTGCCGTCGAGGCTGACGCCGACGTACGAGAGGTCGAGGTCTTTGAGTTCGCGCGCCTTGCCGGGCGAGATCAGCGTGCCGTTGGTGCTGATGACGGCACGGAGGCCGCTCGACGTGGCGTGGCGAATCAGTTCGGACAGGTCGGGCCGCAGCAAGGGCTCGCCACCGCTGAACAAGATCACGGGCGCGCCGAACTCGGCCAGCGAGTCGATCAGGCGCATGCCGTCGTCGGTGGTCATTTCGCCTTCGTATTCGCAGGCGTGTGATTGGGAATAGCAGTGGACGCAGCGGAGGTTGCAGCTCCGCGTGCAGTTCCAGACAACCACGGGCTTTTTGTCTTCCGAGAACTGGAGCAGGTGGCTGGGCAGGTCGGCGGCGCGCCGGCCGTAACGCAGCGCGTCGCTCGGCTCGACGCCGCCACAGTAAAGTTTGCTGATGCCTATCATAGTGAGGGTCTGGGGTTTGGGGTTTGGGGTTTGGGGTATGAAAGGATGAAGGATGAAGGATGAAGGATGAAGGATGAAACAAGCGCCGGCTGAGATCCATTCGTCGCAACCCAAATTTGCACGTAACGAAGGGACATAAGGGACGAAAAGGACATAAACGACTGAGGCCGGCAGTGAAAATGATGGCATGAGTGCCTTGATGGGACCCTCGCGCGGAAACCGCCGGGAAATGATGTGGTTTTTGCACAATCTGGTCGACACGCCGCCCGGACATAAGGGACGAAAACGACATAAACGACTGAGGCCGGCGGTGAAAATGATGGCATGAGTGCCTTGATGGGACCCTCGCGCGGAAACCGCCGGGAAATGACGTGGTTTTTGCACAATCTGGTCGACACGCCGCCCGGACAATTTCTTATGTGCGGATTGTGGTCCCAATCGTCTCACTTGATCTGCTAAGCTCATTACGGTTTCCTGAAATGATCCACGATGGCTACCACGAGGCCCGGTATCGTTGATTCCGCCGCTTCCACCACAATCTCGATTCCGTGTTCTCTAAGTGTCTCCGAAGTAACGGGGCCGATGCTGGCGGCTTTGACTTTTTTTGCCAACTCCGAACGCCGCTCTTCGGGCAATGCGGCCAAGAAATTCGTGACGGTCGAGGAGCTGGTGAACGTGACGAGATCAATCTCGCCGCGATCGAGCCGGTCCGCCAACCCCTCGGGCAACGGCTCAGCCAGCGTCCTGTATGCCACCACCTCGCGGACTTCGCCGCCGCGGGCCCGCAAGCCATCGACCAGGTCGGGCCGGGCGATTTCGGCGCGCGGAATGAGGAATGACTGGCCTTTGATTGGCTGCGTCTTGGCCAGTTCTTCGAGCAGGGCCTCGGCTACGAATTGGTCAGGCACGCAATCCGCCTGAATGGACAGCCCGTTGACAAGACGCTCAGCTGTAGGGACGCCAATTGCCGCGACCTTCACACCAGCTAATGCGCGTGAATCCAGGTTGTCCAAACCCATTGCGCGCCTGAACGACTCAACACCGTTCGCACTGGTGAAGATCAGCCAATCAAACTGCCGGACGTCACGGGCGGCCTGCCTCATCGGTTCTGATTTGCCAAGCCACTCGATGCGAATCGTTGGCGCCTCGATGGCTTCGGCGCCGAGTTGCTGCAATTGGTCAAGGACATCGCTGTTTTGCGCGCGGGCGCGCGTCACGACGATCTTTCGCCCGAACAAGGGCCGTTTCTCGAACCACTCGAGCTGATCCCGCAGCCGTACCACCTCGCCCACCACCAGGATGGCTGGCGGCTGGATCTTTTTCGCTTCGGCCCTCGCCGCGATAGTCGCCAGCGTGCCCGTAACTGTTTTTTGCGACGGCAGCGTCCCGTTGGCGATGAGTGCCGCAGGCATGTCTCCGGATTTACCTGAAGCGATCAGCCGCTCTGCGATCGCAGCGAGGTTGTGCACGCCCATGAGGAACACGAGCGTGCCTGATGTTACCGCCAGTTCGGCCCAATCGATTTGGGATTCGGGTTTGGTTGGGTCTTCGTGGCCCGTGATGAAGCGCACGGAGGTGGCGACGTTGCGGTGCGTTACAGGGATGCCCGCGTAGGCCGGCACGGCGACCGCCGAGGTTACGCCGGGCACGACTTCGAACGGCACACCGCGCTCTTGCAGATAAAGGGCCTCTTCACCGCCCCGTCCGAACACAAACGGGTCGCCGCCTTTAAGCCGGCACACGTTCTTGCCTTCGAGCGCTTTTTCAGCGAGCAGGGCATTGATGTCGTCCTGTTTCATGGAATGCTTGCCGGCCTGTTTGCCGACGTATATGCGTTCGCGGCTGGGGTGGGCGTATGACAGAAGCGAAGGGTTGCACAGCGCGTCGTACACGATCACGTCCGCCCGCGCGATGCAAATCATTCCTTTGAAAGTTATCAGTCCCGGGTCGCCCGGGCCGGCGCCTACGAGAAACACTTTGCCTTCCATTATTGACCCTCCAGCGAGGCGAGAATATCGGCGCCGCCTTCCGCGAGGAGGCGTTCGGCCAGTTGCTCGCCGAGTTGCCAGGCGTCGGCCGGCTCGCCCTTGAGCTGCCTCCGCACGACCTGGCTGCCATCGATGGCTGCCACCAGCCCATCGAGCACGAGCGCGCCGCGCACGATGCGGCCGTACGCGCCCACCGGCACGTGGCAGCCGCCCTCGACTTTCGCCAGCAGGGCGCGTTCCGCCGTGACGGCAGCGCGCACGTCGGGGTCGTCGAGCGCCGACGCGACCCGGCGCACGGCGGTGTCGTCGGGCCGGCAAGCGATGGCGAGCGCGCCCTGGCCCGCCGCCGGCAGCCACTGATCGAAGTCGAGGTATTCGGTGATGACGTTGTCCAGGTCGAGGCGGCGCAGGCCCGCGGCGGCGAGTATGATGGCGGAGTTTTGATCCGAGAGTTCGAGTTTGCGCAGGCGCGTGTCGATGTTGCCGCGGATTTCGGTCGGCCGCAGGTCGGATCGGATGGCCAGCAACTGCGCGCGGCGCCGCAGGCTGCCCGTGCCTACGGACGCGCCTTTGGGCAACTCCGCAAGCAGAAGGCCACCTTTGCCGATGAAGGCATCGCGGGCATCTTCGCGTTCGGGGATCGCCGCGATGTTTATGCCTTCGGTCGAAACCGTCGGCAGGTCTTTGAGGCTGTGTACGACCAGGTCCACGACGCCGTCGAGCAGGGCGTGGTCGATCTCTTTCGTGAAGACACCCTGGACACTGAGTTGGTCGAGAGGCTTGTCCTGCACTCTGTCGCCGACCGGCCGGATGATTTCCGTTTTGACGTGCAGGTCAGGCGCGACCTCGCGCAGCCGCTCGACGACCCACTGCGTCTGCTGGAGGGCAAGGCGGCTGCCGCGCGTGCCGATGCGGATCGTCCTGCCCATGTTACCCGCCCTCCTCCGCCATGCGCAGGCATTCGGCGAGGATTTGTTCGGCGTCTTTAAGGCGGCCGTCGGCAATCAGGCTGAGTGCGGGCGACGCGAGGAACTGTTCCTCGGCCTCGTTGCGCCGCACCCGGTCGGGCACGCGCGCCTTCAATTCCGCGCGTAACCGCGCCAGCAGTTCGAGATAGGTTTCGTACTCCGGCCCGAACTGGCGATCGAGATCGATGCGGAGGCGTTTGGCGAGCGCGGGCGACGAGCCGCCGGTGCTGATGGCGATTTGGAGGTCGCCGCGCGTCACCGATGCGGGCACATAAAAATCGCACAGCTCCGGCACGTCCACCACGTTCACGAGCGCCCCGGAAGCCCGCGCGACGTCGGCAACAGCGGAGTTGACGCGGGGATCGCCGGTCGCGGCAATGGCGATCAGCGCGCCGGCCATGTCCGCGGGTTCAAAAGGCCGCTCGAAAAATTTGATCCGGCCCGATGCCGCCCATGCCCGAATCTGATCCGTCGCGTCCGGCGCCACTACGACTACGTCCGCGCCGCATTCCAAAAGCGAGGCGATTTTGCGTTCGGCGACAGCGCCCCCGCCAACGACGAGGCAACGCCGGCCGTCTATTTTCAACGACAAGGGATACAGGGACACAAGATTTCCTCGAAAAGAGCCCGAATAACAGGGAGTCTACGCTATAAAAGATGCGAAAACCGCGACACGCCGAGCCCATCTAGTTGCGTTCATTATATAGCACCCGGTACAAACCCGGCAAATGCGACGGCGTTGAAACTCACTGATGCCCAGTTTTCGGGAGTAATTGCCGTGGGGGATCGTACAAGCACATTCTGTGGAAAAACCCGCCAACGTTAGTAGCGAGCACTGAGTCCCCCTCGTATCATTTTCCATTACGCGCCGAAGCGGGGGCCGCTTCTACTGCCCCAGCCCAAACTCGCCCGGCGCCGCTGTTGCGTGGTTAAGCACCGCAGCATGGTTGAGTTCCTCGCGCGTGAGGGGCGCATTCCGCCGCGCCAATTCAAGATACGCGGCACCCGACATGAACGCCCGCACCGCCTGCGCGACTCGGCCCGCGTCTTCCCGCCGGCACAACGCGAGCACCGTCCCGGCCATCCCCGCGCCTGTCAATGACGCACCCAGCGCGCCCGCCTCGAGCGCTACGTCCACCAGCGCATCGAGCACGCCGCTGCCGGCGCCGTACGCGCCCGGCATCGTCTCGAGCGGCGTCCCTTGCGCGATGCACTGCTCGAGCGCCGCGTCGCTCACGTCCGGCGGCCGCCGATCATGCCACGTACGCCGGTCGCCGTCGTGGCCGATGGTCATCAACCGGCCTGCGCGCGCATAATTCCCCACCTCCAACGCATCCGCGAACACCCGTGCGCGCTCCGATTCCGCGATGCCAAACAGCAGTGGGCCGCGCAGCGCCACGCTTGTCGGCCGCATCTGGGCGGGCGCGCTTGCGAAATAGCGGTCATACAGCGCGTCCAGGCCGGGCAGGTCGTACCGCGCCCGCAGGTCCGCCACCGTTATCTCCTCGGGAATCCGCCGCAACAGGTCGAGGATGTAGCGCGTCCCGCCAAACTCTTCGAACTCGACCGGCGACAGCGTCGACAGCCGCCGCGCCTTCTCGACGAGGCTTTCCGGCAACCCCTGCCGCGCCATTTCCTGGCGCAAGATCTCGAGCGCCATGCCGTACGCGAACCGGTTGCGCGTATAGTCGACGCCAGCGGGCCCGCTGAGGCTGCGTTCGGTGTACGAGTTGATCACGAGGATCGCCAGCGCGTCCGGAAACCGCAGCCGCCGCGCGCCTGAAAAGTCTGGCCGGGCCGGGTCCAGCGCGAGGTTCACCATCTCCCCCACTCCGCCCAGCACCATCGCCGCCTGGTCGCTCAACCCGCACCGCGAGCCCGTGTACCATTCGGCGTCCCGTGCCGTTTCCGCAAGTTCCGCGCCGGACAACTTCAGCCGGTTCAGCGCAAGGATCGCCTTCACGAGGCAAATGCACAACGCCGCCGACGAACTCAGCGCCGCGCCGCGCGGCATATCGCTGCCAATCACACCATCAAACCCCCGCGGCCGCGCGCCCGGAAACCGGTGAAGGACGCTGAGGAACGCGCCGCGCACGTAGTGCGACCAGTGGCCGCGCCGCGCTTCAACCCCGGCGCGCACACGCGGCTGCATGATGAAGTCCGGCCAGTCGCCGTCGATCCCGGCCGTATCCAGCACCTCGAGCGCGAACCGCGTCTCGTCGAACACCGGCTCGGTGTTCGCCACCACAACGTCGCCGTCTTCCGCCTCCCGCAGCACCAGCACGATCTCGCGCTGGTGTGTCATCAGGTTGAGGTAGCCGCCGTGCGTATCGACGTGCATCCCGCGCAGGTTGATCCGGCCGGGGCAACGGAACACGCGGAGCGGCCCGTCGCCAAACCGGCGCAGGTGCGTCTCCGCCACCGCCCGCAGAAGCCCTGCCCGCTCCGCCGTTACGTCCGGATCCGTTCCGTAGACTTTCTTGAAGAGCTTCCGCGACGGGCCGGTTGCGTCTGCAATCGCGGCCCACTCAGACGCACGCAACCGCCCGCTGGTCATATGCCTTCCCGCCTGCCCAGCTTGCGCCTTAACACCTTGAGCCCTTCAAACCAGGCGATACCGGCGAAACCCGCGGCCAGCGCGATCGCAAAATCCACCGGATGCAGCACCGTAAAATGGAACAAGTCGCGCAAGAACGGCACGTAAATCACGACACTCAGAAACACCAGCGCCAGGATCACCACCAGCCACAGCGCACGATTCCGGACGCGGAACATCCCCGCGATCGTGCGCGACCAGGATCGGTTCGTCAGGATCAGGCTCAGATTCGCAACGATCAGCGTCGCAAACGTCAGCGTACGGGCTTCTTTTTCCCCAAACCCGCGGTACCACTGCATGACAAAAACAACCAGCACGATCGCCAGAACCGCCAGCCCCTGCATCAGACTCAGCAGCAGCAGCCGCGGGCTGAACAGCGGCTGGTCGGGGGGCCTTGGAGGTCTCTCCATCGCGTCGGGCTCGGCGTCTTCCGCCTCGAACGCCACCGAACATGCGGGGTCGATCACGAGTTCCAGAAACACGATGTGCATCGGCATCAGCACCAGCGGCCACTTGAACAGCACCGGGATAAACGACAGCCCCGCGATCGGCACGTGGATCGCCAGAATGTACGCGATGGCCTTCTTCAAGTTATCGAAAACCCGCCGGCCCAGCTTCACCGCCTCGACAATCGACGAGAAATCGTCGTCCACCAGCACGAGATCGGCCGACTCGCGCGCGACGTCCGTGCCCCGCCCGCCCATCGCGATGCCGATATGCGCCGCTTTCAGTGCCGGCGCGTCGTTGACGCCGTCACCCGTCATCGCCACCACCTCGCCGTTCGCCTTCAGCGCGTTTACCAGCCGCAGTTTCTGCTCGGGCACAACCCGCGCGTAAACGCTTGTCGCCCGCACGCGTTCGCGCAACTGCGCGTCGTCCATGGCGTCGAGTTCCGGGCCGGTGATCGCCTTGTCCGACGGCGTCAGCCCGATCTGCCGGGCGATGTTCAGCGCCGTCTCGGCATAATCGCCCGTGATCATCACGACGCGCATGCCCGCCCGGTAACACTGCTGGATCGCCGCGGGCACCGTCGGCCGCAACGGGTCCGCCAGGCCGATCAGGCCAAGAAACTGGAAATCGAAATCGTGCTGGGCTTCCCGGACCGTCGCCTGTTCCGCGTCCGGCAGCGGCGCTTCCACAAAAAACAAGGCCTTCGCGACCGCCAGCACCCGCAGCCCTTCCCGCGCCATCACCGTCACATGCTCGTTGATCTCGCGCAGCCGCGTCTCGTTGAAATGGCACAAATCGGCAATGGCTTCGGGCGCGCCTTTCGCGGCGATCACGTAATCGCGGGCGTCCGGCGACCGCCACACGTGCGACATCGCCAGCAGATCCTGCGAAAGCGGGTACTCCTGTTGGAGCACCCAGTCGTCGTGCAGATGTTCCGTGTTCGCCAGGTACCGGTCGCCCAGCGCCTGGAACGCTTTTTCCATCGGGTCGAACGGATCTTTGTGACTGGCGAGGATGCTGTATTCGAGGATTTCGTGAAACGGCTCGGGCAGCGGGCCCTCGATGGCGTAATCCACGTCAAAAAAACCGTCGCGCGCGAACAGCTTGTTCACGGACATCTTGTTCTGTGTCAGGGTTCCGGTTTTGTCCACGCACAGCACCGTCGCCGCGCCCAGCGTCTCGACCGCGGGCATCCGCCGCGTCAATACGTTCTTTTGCGAAATCCGCCACGCGCCGACGGCCAGAAAAATCGAAAGGACCACCGGGAATTCTTCGGGCATGATGGCCATCGCCATCGTAATGCCCACCAGGAACCCCTCGAGCCAGTTGTGGCGCGTTGTTCCGTAAATGATCACGACGGCCGCGCAAAGCAAGAAGCCGCCCGCCGCAAGTGTCCGCACCATCCGGCCCGTCTCGCGGTGCAGGCGCGTCTCTTCCCGCTCGACCGTCTGGAGCCGCTTCCCTATCTGGCCCAGCACCGTCTCGAGCCCCACCGCCCGCACTTCCGCCACCGCCTTCCCCCTCACCACCAGCGTGCCTGAATACAGCTTGGCGTCGCCGTTCCGCCGCGTTTTGCGCACCGGCAACGATTCCCCCGTCACCAGCGATTCGTCTACTTCGATATATGTATCCGACAGCAGGTCCCCGTCCGCCGGAACCCGGTCTCCCTCGGACAGCACGAGGACGTCGCCGCGCACCACCTCGCGGCCGGCGATGCGTTTTTCATGCCCGTCCCGGATTACCATGGCGCGCGGGCTGGAGAGATCCCTCAGCGCCTCGAGCGCCCGCTCGGTTTTGCGCTCCTGGTAGAACGTAATTCCGATGATGACGACCACGAACGCCATCAGCATCAGCGCCTCGCGCACGTCACCCAGGATTAAGTAGATGATCCCGCCGCCCACCAGCAGCAGAAACATCGGTTCCCTCACCACAGAAAATGCGAGCGACAACAGGCTGCGCGGTTTCGCCGATGGCAGTTCGTTAAACCCCTCGGCCTCGAGCCGCCTCCGCGCCTCCTGCTCGCTCAACCCCGTGATATGTGCAAGATCAAATTTGGGCATGACTTTTCAAAAAACCAAGTGGGACGATTGGTACGCGCCGTGTTTTGTTTTTGCCTACGGTCTACAGCCTGCCTAGTCGTAGCTTGTGCGGATGTTATACTTTCGGCTCAGGTCGCGCAACTCCGCCAGCAGTTCCGGCCGCTCGCCCACCCGGCAGATCTCCCCGATCAGATAGTAGATTTTTTGAAACGCCCAGTTTCGCACGATCTGATCGTCGCCGGTTGCGGCTTGCCGCAGGTCCGTCTTGAAAATGACTTCTTTCTTGTTTCCCAACGCGGCGCCCGTCAGCCGCATGAAAAACTCGCGATCTGTGCCCGGATCAAACCGGCCGTACACCGTCACCGCTTTGTTTTTATAAAAGTCCGGGATGTCTTTGGGAAAGATTTCGGTTTTGTCGATACTGCCGAAATCCGCGTCGAGTTCGACCAGCAGCGGGTCGTTGAGCCGCGCAAAAAATGCCGGCAGGTCGGATTTGATGGCTTCAATCGATGGCGCCACGCGCGATTCGCCTTTGTTTCTGTACGCCAGCAGGTCCAGCAGGTACTGGTTCACCGTGTTGCCCCCGCCGCACGCAAAGATCGAGTTGCCCAACACGTTTTCCGCGGTCAGCCCGTTGATAATCGTCCGCATGTCTTTAACGCCCGCGGTGGGCCGGCCGTCACTCATCACGACCACCACGCCCGGCACACCCGGCCGCGGCGGCGTCTGCACGACGGGCCGGATCGCGTTGTAGACGTTCGTCCCGCCCCTCGATTCGAGCGTCGTCAGAAACGCCGCGGCTTCGTCCTTGGCTTCCGGTGTGGCGGGAGTGAACTCGGGCTTGAACGGGCTGGCGGCGTCGCGGAACACCACGATGTTGAACCGGTCGTTGGGCCGGAGCATCTGCACCATGTCTCGAGCCGCCCGCGCGGTCTGATCGAGTTTGTACTGCACGATGCTGTTCGAAGCGTCAATGACGAACGTCACGTCTTTGGGCAGCGGCGGAATGCTGCTGTCGGTCTTGGGGGTGATCTCGACGCGGAAATACGCGGCTTTCTCCTGCGGGGGGAAATACGCGCTTACCTGCACGTCAAGCAGGTCGTCCATGAATTCGAACGGCGTCTCCTGTTTGATGTCGGCCACGACGGGCGCAAGCCGCTGCTCGACCGCGGCCGGCGGGGCCAGCGCGTCGCGCGGCGGCAGATTGACGCCGGCCTCGAACGGCGGCGGCGCGGGCTCGAGCGCACCCGCCGGCTCTTGCGCGGGCATGCCCTCGCCCAACAGGCTCCGCACCGGCAGCGAGCCTACCGTAATCGGCCCTTCGCCCAGGTCGCCGGGGCCGCGCAACGCCGGGTATTCGTTCTCGCCAAGAATCCGGTCCGCACTCGGGCTCACGAGCCGCCGCGCAATCTCGATGTCTTGCCGCGCGGTCGCCTGGCTGATTTCGATGATTTTCGCGTCAACCTCGCGCAGAATCGCCGGATCGGGTTGCAGAAAATGCTCGCGCTCGATAAGTTCCGACGCCAGCCGGTCCGAAAGTTGCGGAATCTCGACCGGCTTATCGAGCAGCGAGTCCATCGTCTTAAACGCCTCCGCCTCCTGCTGCAGGAGCTCCTCGATCGACCCCGGCCCTTTCGGCGGGCCGGCCTCGTCGAGTTTCTCGACTTCGGGCGGCGGCGCCTCGGTTCGGATTCGCACTTGGAACCTCTGCGGCGGCTGTTGCGGCGCCGGCGTCAGCCCCTGGATCGTCACCATCGGCGCAACAGCAATCAGCCCCGCATGCACCATCAGCGAAACCGCAATGCTCAAGCCCAGCAGTGACTGGCGGCTGTACATCACCCGCTCCCAGGGGCGTTTTCTGCGTCGCTATGCTTGATTCTATTCTTCATTTGTAATTTGTAATTTGTCATTTGTCATTTCTTCACGGCTTCCCGGGCCTTTTTTGCCTGCTCGGAATCGGGATACGTGCCGATGATCTCCTCGTACGCCTTCCTCGCCTGGTCGGCGCTGCCCGCTTTCTCAAAACACTGGCCCGCCCGCCACAGCGATTCCGGCGCCAGATCTTCGTTCAAAAAAACGATCACAACATACATGTAACTGCGCGCAGCCGATTCGAAATCGCCCTTGGCCTCATACAACTCGCCCAGGTGGAACCGCGCACGCGTCGACGTCATTCCCGTGTTCGTGTTCGCCACTTCTTCGAACAGTTTGAACGCTTCGTCATGCTTTTTCTGCGCTTCGTGGAGCGTCGCCATCTTGTATTTCGCATCCACGGCTATCGCGCTCTGCGGCGCCGTATCCACCACCGCCTGGAAAAGCTTCACGGCGTCGTCCGGTTTGCCCGCGGCCTCGCTGCACTCCGCGATCTTGAATCGCACCCGCTCCGGGTTGAGATAATCCGGCTGTGCCTCGAGCAGCGCCTCGAACGCCTGCGCGGCCTGATCCCACTTCTGCTGATCGTACAGCCGCTGGCCCACCCACGCGTACGTCTCTTCGCTGAGCGCCACCGCCGGATATTCCTTCATCAGCTTCAGGAATATCTCGCAGGCCGCATCAAAATCCTTCGTCTCATACCGCGCCAGCGCAAGACCCTTCACCGCCCGCCCCGCCGTTGGGCCCTGCGGGTCGATGTTTAAGGCCGCCGTGTACGACTCGATCGCCTTGACCGCATCCTTCGCGTCGCGGACGTAATGGTCGCCGATACGGATGTGGGCTTCCGCCGCACGCGACGTCTGCGGGTATTTCTCGAGCAGCGTTTTAAACGTCGCCGCGCTCGACTCGAAGTCTTTCATGTTGTGATACGTGATCGCCAGCCGGTACAGCGTGTCCTGTTCGACGGCAGGGCCCGGCGCCCCTTCGAGGATCTTCTTGTACTTGCCGACGGCGTCCGCGAACGCCGACGAGAAAAACTGCGCGTCGCCCGCGCGAAGCATTGCCTGCTCCGTCAGCTCATTTGCAGGATATTTCGTGGCGAACTCCTCAAAAACTTTCGCCGCCTCGTCCGTCCGTCCAAGATGCGCCAGGCACTCTCCGCCCTTGTACAACGCCTCCGCGCCGAAATCGCTGCCCGCGTATTTCTCGGAAACGAGCCGGAACTCCTCGTATGCATTCTCGTAGTCGCCCAGCGAGACCATGATGGTGCCAAGCAAGAACGCCGCATCACCCACCATTTTCGGGTCGGGCGACTGCAGGAACGCCGAAATCTCGGCCTTCGCCTCCTCGAGTTTGCCCGCCAGATTCAGGCACCACGCGATTTTGTACTGCGCCCGCGCCGCAAATTCCGACTTGGGGTGGTCGCTGCGAATTTGCTTGTACACCGTTATCGCCTCGTCGTACCGCTGCTGCTGTTGGAGGCAGTTACCCAGCAGGTATCTCATCCCGGGCGCCTGCGGCGAGTCCGGTTTCTTGTTCAGGAAATCCTGCGCCGCGGCCGCCGACTCCGGAAACTTGCCCGCGTGATAAAGGGCCCAGATGTGGCCGTACTCCGCCCGCTCCGCATACTCGGATGCGGGGAAATCCTTCTCGAGCTGGTCGTACGCCTGCACCGCCGCGTCGAACCAGCCGATCTGGTCAAACGCCTCCGCCGCACGGAACCGCGCTTCCGCCCGCAGCGACTCGTCTGCGCCCGATTGCGCCACCGTCGACAGCGTCGTGGCCGCCTCCTCGTGATTGCCGCGCGCCAGGTACACCAGCGCCAGTTGGTATTGCGCGTACGGGACGAACGGGCTGTCGGGCAGCGCCTCGATCAGCTTCTTGAAATCGGCCTCCGCGGCATCGACGTTGTTGCTCTCGGCATTTACTTTGCCCAGGTAATACAAGGCCCGCGCCCGCGTCTCGCCGCTGCTGCCCTCGCCCGAGAGCGATTCAAGCGCCATCGCCGCATCCGCCGGCCGCTTCAAAAAATACAGCACTTCCGCCCGGCTCAACGTCGCCCGCTCGAGAATGTCGCCCTCCGGTTTTCTGGCCAGCAACTGGTCGAACGCCTTCAACGCCGCCTCGTACTCGTGCGCCGCGTACGCCGCCTCGCCCAACCGATACAGCGCTGAACTCACCTGCTCGCCGTCCGGATATTTCTCCAGGTAGGACCGATACTCCGCCGCCGCCTCCTTGTAAAAGCCACGCTGGAAAAGGCCGTTGGCGAAATCAAACTCCGCCTGGCCCGCCGGTTCCGCCAAAGCCACCGCCGCGGCCACGAAAATCAACGCCGCGATCGCCGCCGCAAACTGCCTCATTGCGCCCCCGCCTCCTTTGGCTCTTCCGTCAACGCCGAGAACGACACGTTCGCGATGTCCGCATTCTTGCAGCAATCGAGCACCGCGATCGCCTGGCCAAGCGCCGCGTTCCGGTCGCCCCGAATAATAACCGACCCGCCCGGGAACAGTTCCGCGACCCGGTCGAGCACGTCCTGCAATTCGGGGATGCTCATCTCGCGGTTGTTCAGCACGATCCGCCCGTCTTCGCGCACGTTGATGTAGATCTCGCCCTGCGTCCGCTCGATCGGCGCCGCCGAACTCGCTGTCGGCAGCATGATGTCGATCTCGCTTTCCATCGAGGTGTACGCCGATACCGTCAGGAAAAACACCAGCGTCAAAAACACGATGTCGATCAGCGGGGCCAACTGGATGGTCTCGGCCTCTTCCTGAAGTTTGCGCCCGAATTTCATGACTCGCGCCCCCGCGTCAGCAACTCGACCACCTCGCTGGCCTGCGCCTCGACTTCCGCCACAATCTTGATCACACGCCCCCGCAGAAAGTAATAAACCACCATGCACGGGATCGCCACCACCAGGCCGCCCACCGTCGTGATCATCGCTTTCGACACGTTTTCCGCCACCACCATTCCGCGCACCCGCGCGTCGTCCGCCGCAATATTGCTGAACGCCAGCACCATGCCCCAAACCGTCCCGAGGAGGCCCAGCAACGGCGCGATCGTGCCGATGTTGTTCAGATACGAGATTTTCTGCCACAACGCCGTGACGCCGCGCTCGCCCTCGCTTTCCATCGCCTCCTGGATCACGTACCGGTCATGCCCCGACGCCTTCAGCCCCGCCCGGACGACTTTCGCGAGCAACTCTTCCCGCCCTTCGCAAAGCTGATAGGCCCCGCGCAGGTCGCCCGCCTTGATCTGCGTCAACACCCGCCGCGCAAAACTCGCCGGCACCTCGCGCGTCGGCGTTACCGTCAGTCCAAAATAAATCGCCATCACCAGCGCGATAAACCCGAGCCCGAGCGTGATCCACAATATGCCCCCGCCCCACCATACCATCATCATCAACGTCACCTGGCGTGGAGCCTTCTCGCCCACAACCTCATCCGCCGCCGTTGGAGTCCCCGCAGGTTCCGCTGAAGCCGCCGGCGCCGGTGACGCCGCGGCGGCGTCTGCTGGCGCGGCCGGAGCCGCCGCAGGCGGCGGCGCATCTTGTGCCCAAACCTGAGCGCCGGCCAATGCCAACATGCCCGCCATCACCAGCCCGATCACCACCCTGTAAACCATCTCAGTTTCCTTTCACCAAGCCGACTATCGATCATCTTCTCAAACAACTCTCCGTGGGACCATTGGGACTATTGAGACAATTGGGACGACTACACTCTCATTCGTTCCTAGGTCTTAACCCAATTAGGCTGGTTCAGCAGGCTCCTCTTTGCACCCGTGGTCATGGCTGTTCTGATTCAACAGCGTGCTTTAGCACGACTTTCACAAGGCTTTATCTGTTATCTTGAGCCTACCGTCTACAACCTGTGGCCTACGGCCTGTTTTTCATCATTCATCATTAAGTATTTGACACGCCTACCATTATGCAGGCAAGGCTTTCCCTTTGCAATGACTATAATGTGCGGAAAAGGCTGACGGGTTGCCTCGCTACAACCACCGCACGTTGAGCTCATTTCGCGGCGGGATGCGCTTATACTCATACGTTGGGTAGCCAATCATCATGGCGGCGCAGATCTTGTGTTTCTCGGGGATTTCGAGGAACTTCGGGATTTCGCGTTTCAGCCGGGCCGCCGCCATCAGCACGCCCGCCCAGCACGTCCCCAAACCGTGGGCGTGCGCGGCCAGTTCGATGTACGTCAAGCCGATGGCCGCGTCGATGGCCGGCTCGAACCCGTCCGTCGCGGCGTGCGCTACCAGCACGTGCGGCGCGCCCCGCAAGATCATGTCCAATCCACGCTCCCACGCCTGCACCGCCCGCGTGAAATACGGGATCGTGCGCAGGCCGTCCACCACCATCGCCGCAAGCCGATGCACCTTCTCCGCATCCTCGACAACCAGCCAGTTCACGCCCTGCCGGTTCGTCGCGGTCGGCGCCCACCGCGCCGCCTCGATCACCCTCCGCAAAACATCGCGCGGCACCGGCTCTTTCTTGTATATGCGCACCGACCGCCGCGTCCGCAGCAACTGTTCAACCTCCTCGACTGCCAGCCGCGGCAGGCCGCCATCCGGCAACGTCGCGGGGTCTGTCCCCCTCAACGACAACGCGCCCGTCGGGCAGATGGCCGCGCAATGGCCGCAGGCCAGGCACGTCGACTCGGCTTCCGGGATCTCCCGCGGCGGCTCGCCCGGCGCCATTTCCAGAAGGCCCATCGGGCAATCGCGAACGCAGATGCCGTCGCGGGCGCACTTTGATTCGTCAATGTGGATCAAGGACATGTTTTTCCTCCTCCGGCAACTTTTCACCGGCATTTCTGGATTATGGCGACTGCATTCAACATAATGCAACGCAACAAGGTAAACGAAAAGGAACCGCTTCCTGCATTACGGTGTATTTCAATCGGGAATAGCGACGTCAAGATGGTTGCAGACGCCATAGACATCGGCCTCATCGCCGATACCCACACGGTCGTTCGGCCGCAAGTCATCAATGCATTTCGCGGAGTTGCCCGAATCCTTCACGCAGGCGACGTCGGCTCGCCGCTGGTCCTGGCCGAACTTCAAACCATCGCGCCCGTCACCGCAGTCCGCGGCAACGTCGACCAGGGAAGATGGGCCGACCCACTCCCCCATACCGAAATCGTCGAGGTCGGCGGTGTCCTCATCTACCTCCTCCACGACCTCGAAGACCTTCCCCTCGACCCCTACGCCGCCGGGTTTGCCGCCGTCGTATTCGGGCACAGCCACAAGCCCGAAACCCACTACCGCGACGGCGTCCTCTACATCAACCCCGGCAGCGCAGGCCCGCGCCGTTCTGCAAACCCCATCACCGTCGCCCGCCTCCAAATCGCCGCGGGCGCCGTCCACCCCGAAATCATCTCGCTCGAATCCCCCACCAGCCACTGAAGCTTTCTTGTCAAAGTAGCCGTGCACAACGTCCACAGCGCGGCGTACCCCCAACCAAAAACCCAACATAGAGCACCCTCGTTGGGACGCCTCCCGGCAGTTGTGGGAGGTGTCCCTTTTTTGAACATGCCAGCCTTGCCAACAAAAGTGGGACACCCCCCACAACTGCCGGGGGGCGTCCCAGACGGACGCAAAGTCTTGCGCGGCGCAACAAGAAAGTGATCCACTGCCCCCTTCCCTTGATCATCTCCTCACCCCCTGCTATCGTAGCCGTCAGCCAAAGGAGCCCTCCATGCGCTTATCAATCGCTCTCCTAGTTATAGTCATAAGTGTTCAATCTGCCCCCGGAGCTGCGTTTCCCAAAGCCGGCGGATATCGCGGCATCTGGTATTTCAACCAGCCCACCAACGACGAATACGTCTACAAATACAGCGGCGGGCTCGGCACCTACTGCGCCAACCACATCCCGATGGCGGTCTACGCGCCCGCGGTCAACAAGACGTTCTTCGTCTACGGCGGCACGACCCCCGGCAACGATACGCTGCTCGAAATGGTCAGCTACTATGATCACGCCACGGGAAAAGTCCCCCGGCCAACCATTCTCATGGACAAAAAGACCACCGACGCCCACGACAACCCCGTCATCGCACTCGACGACGCCGGGCACGTCTGGGTTTTCGCCAGTTCCCACGGCACATCCCGGCCGTCCTACATATTCAAGAGTAAAAAACCCTACGATGTCGACGATTTCGACATGGTGTTCCAAACGAATTTCTCGTATCCGCAGCCGTGGTACATCCCCGGCAGGGGGTTCCTATTCATGCACACGCGCTACTCTCCCGGGCGGGCCTGCTACTGGATGACCAGCACCGACGGCACCGCGTGGTCCGAAGGCCGGTGCCTTGCCTATATCGCCCAAGGCCACTACCAGAACACCTGGCCCTGCGGCGGCCGCGTCGGCTCTACATTCAATTACCACCCCGAGAAACTCGGGCTCAACTATCGCACCAACCTCTATTATGTCCAGACCGACGATATGGGCGCCACGTGGAAAACCGTTTCCGGCGAAACCATCCAGACGCCGCTGAAAGACGTGAAGAACCCCGCGCTCGTCCACGACTACGAAGCCGAAGGCCTCAAGGTCTACATCAACGACCTCAACTACGACAAAGACGGCAACCCCGTCATCTTCTACGTCACCACCAAAGGTTGGAACCCCGGCCCGGAAAACGGCCCCCGCGAATGGCGTGTCGCACATTGGACCGGCGCCGGCTGGGAGTTCCACAGAATCACCGACTGCGATAACAACTACGATATGGGCTCGATCTACGTCGAGCCCGACGGCGTCTGGCGCGTAATCGGGCCCGCCATACCCGGCCCCCAACCGTACAATCCCGGCGGCGAGATTGGCGTCTGGATCAGCAAAGACGAAGGCAAGACTTGGGAAATGACGAGACAATTAACCCGCGACAGCGAGTTCAACCACACCTACGTCCGAAGACCCCTCAACGCCAACCCCGGCTTCTACGCCTACTGGGCCGACGGCCACGGCCGGAAACCCAGCCCATCACGCCTCTATTTCGCCGACAAAGACGGAAACGTCAACCGCCTCCCCTACAACATGCCTACCGACCTCGCCGAACCCGAACACGTCCCCTGACGAAAGCCGAGTCCGGCCATCAGGTTTCCAGGAGCCGTCGCTGCAACAGCGCCTGCATGTCCCGGCGCCCATTCACGATCAGCAGGATGTAAACGGCCTTATCGAGAACCCGGTAGATGATCCGGTAGGGTTTGAAGAAGACCTCCCGATACTCGCGGATTCCAAGCGCCAGCAGTTCCTTCGGGTATGCGCCGCGTTGAGGTGATTCCGACAAGCTGGTGAAAACTTTTTCTATTTGGTCAAGAAGCCGATTGGCTTTGTCGGGGGCGTCGTTCTGCGCAACATAATCATAAACCTCTTCCAAATCGCGCGCAGCGCCATCGGTCAAGAAAACCGGCAGGGACATTAGTCTTTGCCTACTCGCTTGCGCAAACGCTTAACCACATCGGCTGCAGGCGCGACCCTGCCCTCCTCGATTTCCCGGTTGCCGAGTGCCAGGATCTTTAGAAGAGCCATCATTTCCTGACCTTGCTCGTAACTCTCCATGTCTTGTATGACAACTTTGGCCTCGCCGTTTTGCGTGATGATCAGCGGTTCCCGCTGCTCACCCAGATTGCGCACAATCTCCGCGGCGTGGGCCTTCAGGTAGCTGATTGGCTTGATCTGCTTGGACATTTTCATCGCCGGACTCCTGTGGCATTAGCCAGACTAAATATAGTCCATAAACAGGTCGTGTGTCAAGTTCGGAAAACTTTCCTGGCCCGTTCAAAGACTTCTGGGAATAACATTTTTCGCCAGCGCCGGCTACAAGGAAGGGCCCGCCACCCAAGCAAGGGCCTGGCCTCACCCGTGTGCGCGGCTCTCTTCATACAGGGTGGCTATCTCCGGCACGGTCAGCGGCACGTCGTAAATGCGGACGTCGTCAATCTGGCCCCGCACGAAATAGACGTCTTCGTTCACGCCATACCGGCCAATCAGGAGGGGTTCGCTGCTGCCCTTCGGCCGTCCCGTGACGTGCTTGCGATCCGCCAGCTTGCCATCGATGTAGACGCGCATCTCGTTGAACCCGAACGTCGCGACGATATGCTGCCACTCGCCCGGCTTGACGGCGCCCGCGTCCAGCGTGTCCACGCCCGCAAGATAAAACCGGACCTTTCCGTTCAGCACCTGCAGGAAGTAGCCCGCCTTTTGCCACGAGCCTTTGCAAACGAGCACCGGCATCCCCGCCAGGTCATCGAGCTTCACCCACACGCTCACCGTCAACGCGTGGCCCGGATCCCACTGCGGTTGAGGCGGCAACTCCGCCCAACCCCGGCCGCCCAGCGCAATCCCGTGTTCGGTCAACTGGGCCAGGCCCGCCAAAAACTGCTCGTCCTTGAACGACAGTTGCAGCACCGGCGACAGCGGTTCCGTTGACGAGATAATGCCCACCTTTTTGGACGGCGGCCCGATCCGCCCGTCTGCGGCGACGGCCGCGACTGTGTACGTATACGGCTGGCCCGGCTCGACCTGGTCCGAGATCTGGAGGTAGTGGCCGTAATCCGCGTCGATGAACGTCTCTTCAATCACCTCGTGGCTACGGTTGTACTTAAGTATGTAATATTGCGCCGCGGTCGGCTCATCGCTGTCCCAGCCGACCACGATCCGGTTTGCCCGGCTGGTTACGCGCACCTCGGCAGGCGGGTGGGGCCGCGGCAGTTCCGGCACCGCCAGCGCAACCCGCGATGACGCCGTCTCGCCTGTCGCCACATTCCGCGCCACCACCTCGTACTCGACCGTCGCATTGGAAGGCGGGGCCGCGTCTTCAAACCAGGCTTGTGCGACCGTCGCCAGCGGTTTGCCGTCGCGGGACACCGTATACGTCTCGCCGGGTTGCGTTTCCCATGTCAGTCGCCCGCGCCACAGGCCCGGCGTCAGGGCCGCCTGCACGTTTACGTCGCGCACCGGCTTGAGTTTTGGCGCCGGCGGCGCGGGTTCCGCCTCCGGAGCGAACTCGACCCCCGTCGCCGTCACCGCGGGGAATCCCGGCGGCCACGACAGCCGTGTCCCGTGCCCGCCTCGCGCTTCGATCCCATATTCGTACGGCACACCGGTTTCCACCGACTCAGGCAACGTCAACCGGTATGTGTTGCGGCCGAGCCGCGGCAGCGTGACTTCGCTGAACCGTTTCGCGCCTAACGCGCGCGTTTTGAAAACGAGTCGCGGGGTCTTATCGCCGGCGCCCGTGAAGATCACCCGGTCCGGCATCACGATCAACTGCGCCTTTTCAGAAAACCGCTCCGGCAGGGCCTCGAGGCGCTCGAGCGTGTCCGGCGAGAACTTGGCCCGCGCCCGCACGTCGGCCCACGCTTTCGCGTTAATGGTGGCCAGCACGCCCAGTTCGCCCTTCGTCCGCATCCGGCCCGCGTAAAGATGAAGTGCCTCGGCCAGCGGCGAGGACTCGATGACGCCTGCCGCGTCGTCCAGCCGGCCCGCGTCGATCAACTCCTGGAATTGCGAGTCCGGGTTCAGTTGTTCCGCGGCCGCCGTCCACGCCAGCACGTAGCCCACCTGCGCCACCAGGTCGTTCACTGACGACTGCACCGGCCCCGCATCCGGTTTGTTCAAACGAAACGCAGCCGAGAGCACCAGCCCCAGCGGGCCTTTTTCGAGCGGCACGATGTCCGCCTCGACTTTTGTCACGCCGCGCGCAATCGTCTCCGGCAACGACGGCCCGCCCACCATCCGCTGAATCTCGAGCCCCACCGCCGCCAGTTCCGCTTGTTTTGCCGGTTCGCCGCCCGGCCACGTAAACGCGGCGCACTCGGCCTGAC
This sequence comes from Bathyarchaeia archaeon, assembly GCA_035530195.1. GTDB lineage: Bacteria > Hydrogenedentota > Hydrogenedentia > Hydrogenedentales > SLHB01 > JAPLKX01. The sequence continues at coordinate 60,005 of DATKVG010000187.1, forward strand.
CCGCTCCGCCAACCCATCTGTACCCCAGGTTTTGCAGCCGCTCGAGGTACGGCATGAAATCGCGGCCCTCATCGCCGCCAAACAAATCGGCCGCGCGCCGCGCGTTGAACTTCACCGGCGTCAGCGTCGTGTCCCACGCGAACCGCGCACAAAACGTTGCGGCTTCCTCGACGTCGCGCGTCCGCCAATGAATGCCCAGAAGGCCTTGCGCCCCTTTTTCGAGTGCGTCTCTGCACGCCCCCGCAATATCCTCGAGATTGGGCTGAGGCACCCACTGGTCCCCGTCGAATTCAAACCAGACGATTGGCCAGCGTTGGCGGTTTGGCCCCAACTGGCCGTAGGCCGCGCTCACCCGCGGCGTCACGTTGATGTTGTCCAAAGCCGAGAACACCACGTCCTCCGGCATCAGCTTGTCCATTCCCGGATAGAAGTCGCTGCAGTGGAGCCACTCGTCGCCGCCCCAACCGCTCATCACCAGCCGCACGTCGGGCCGCACTGCCTCGAGCACCCGGTATGCGTGAAGCCCGAACAGCGTCAGCCGCGTCGCTTCCGCCTGCCGATCGAACCCGCTGACCCCGCCGAACGTGTCCGACCACCGTTGGGCGATCGTGTTCAGCGGCGTGCGCAACGCCGGCTCCCCGCCCGGGCCGACGCCCATCCCTTCCGGCTCCCACAGCCACACGTAGTCCAGCATCGGGTAATCCGACAGCAACGCCTTCAGCCGCGCCTCAAACCGCGCCAGCGTCGCCGAGTCCAGCGGGTCGCCCGTAAGTTCAAACCCCAGGCAGACGTTCAACCCGCGGCCTTTCGCGTAGGCCAACGCCTGCCGCAACGTCTGTTTGGCGGCCCGGATCGATTCGGTGCGATCTTCGATCAGCGAACTGCTTGCCCCGAATACGTCGCTGTCGAAATACTCGCCGGCGCCCGCGTAGAACTCGCTCGTCGGGATTGGGCGCGTGCCCCACACGCTGTCCGTCGTATTCTGGAGCGGCTCGCCCCCGATCAACCGCCCGTCAAACTCATACGCCGCAAACGGCTCGTTGTCGTACACGTGAAACCCGGCGAAGTTGCACCGCATGTGCGTCAACTGATCGAAAAACCACTGGTAGTCCGCCAGCTCCCACGTCGTCGGGCTGTTCAAAAAGTTGAACCACGGCAGCGATCCCCGCACGGAAAACGCCGGCGTCTTTGACACGCTCAACCCGCGCCCCGCAAGCTCGCCCATCGACGGCACGGAACCCGGCAGCGTGTCGCCCCCGAGATAAAAACCGTAGCCCAGCTCCTCGAGCAGCCCGTACACGCCGTTCAGAACGCCCTTGGGCGTCGGCGCCGCAACCACCACCAGCGACCGCCGGCCTTCCGAAATGCTCCGCAACACGTAGCCGTCGCCCGACGGCGGTTCAAGCCCGAACGGGTAGGTCAGCCCCGTCCCCGGCAGGTTTGCCGGCATCCCCACCACAAACCCCGACGCACCGGGCGGCACGTTCTCAACAATCTCGACGCGCGGCAGGTCATGCAGCACCGCATACAGGTAACGCTGAAGTTCCGAGGCCGCCTGCTTCTCCAACGATCCCGCCCGCGGCGTGATGTACACGTCCGGTACAGCTGTGGCCACCGCGCACGACACCGCGACCGCCACGCAACAAAAAAAAGCTGCCCGCAACACCGTCATCGGTCTCCCAGCCCCTGGTAAAACCCACAGGTAATCTCGTACCGAGGCATAGTCTAGCCGATCTCCCCGCACGATTGAAAGCCCGCAAAAACAGGGACAGATGCCTGGGGCGCGTTTGACGTGCGGCCGCTCTTTGCACGCTTGCCGCTGCTTTGCTTCTCCCACACGCTCCCGAACTTGGCTTCTAAGACTCTGGGCGGCAATCCGGCCAGGGGACAAGCGCAAGCAAGCGGCCTCAATGCGGGCGCACAGCGTACGTCACCGCAATCTCGACTTCGTGTACTTAGTCCCTTAGAAGTCAAGACTTTGTTTTTTTGGCCAAGGATATTTTCTCGCAGTTTCGTTTGGCCCTGTATTGATGCGGGTTTTATGCCGCTTTTGAAAGTCTCCAACTTTTTGGTTGCGGCTCGTCCGGGTTAGGCTTGTCATCTTGGCTCGTACGGTTTAGCCGGCTTCAGCGGGCTAAAATCCCGAGAGGAGCCGCTCCCTCATGGGCTTAAGTTAATGACATTCGGGACAGACACGTTTCCATACTACCGGCAACGCGCTTCCGAACTGCCGGAAATGTGTCCGTCCCGCTTGTCGCTCTTGTGTGTTGCGGTTTGGTTCATTCAATCCGCAATTTGAAAATCCCTTTCCACCCGCGCATACTGACGGTGCTGATGGCGCAATGGGCCGAACTGCGGTGGACGTGCTCGTATGGCGAAACTTCAGATTCTTCCGGGCTGGCTGTTCCCGATTCCGGGCCTTTTTATACAGGCGTTCGGGCTGTTCAGCGGCGATCTCCAACTGAGCCTCGTCGGTTCGGGCCTGTTGTCGGCCGGCCTCGCGGTGTACGTCCGGGGAAAAGGCTATCATCCCGCGTGGGGCCTATGGGGCGTGGTTCCGGCGCTCGGCCCTCTCCTGCTTGTTGCCCAGCCAGACCGCCACAGGTCGCCCGGTGCGCGGATGCGTGGCGGCGTGGCATTCTTTTACCTCATGGCCCTGTTGGGGATCGGCGTCACGCTCATTGCGCCCGATATCGTAAGGGGCACGATTCCGGCCTATCTGTTCGATCAGGCCGGGCCCGCCCCCACCCCGCCGCCCGTTGTCGCCCAACAGGTGCAGGTACAGCCCGAACCCGCGCCCGCTCCCGCGCCCGAACCGCCCGCGCCCGAGCCGCCACCGCCATCGCCCGCTCCCACAACCTTTGAAGAAGGGTACCGCCAAATTAAACCCGGCATGACTTACGAGGAAGTCTGCAAATTCGTTGGCGACGACACCCTGGTTGTCGGCGTGTCCGAATCCATGAGGATCGTTCGCTGGCGAGGCGAAGATCGCCAGGCCTTCACCGCCCGGTTCATAGACGGCAAGCTCGACCTTCTCTCAAGCCTGCAGAAACAAATGCCCCCGTTGTCCCTGGCGGTTCGGGAGGAGTTGCGGGCCCGTTTCCAGGAACGCCTCAGCCGCAGGCCCGCGCCGCCCGAACCCGAACCCGAAGCCCCACCCACCGCAGAGGAACAGCCAGAACCGGAATCGGAAGAAACGCCCGCTGACGCGGATCAGGCTGGCACCGCCGAACAGATTGAGCCGCCGACCGAGGAACAACCAGAAGCCCCAAAAACCGGCGTCGTCACTGGGCGTGCCAAACCGGAACGCGTCGTACGTGTCGGCAGCCAATCGGCCGATAAAAAACCACGCCCATCCCTCAAGAGGGCCCGGCTGCCCAAGTCGTCGGGACAGATAAGCCGGGGCGCCAACGACGTTATTTTCGTTAACAGGTCCGAAAACACGCTACGCGTCGGCGTGCGCCTGAGAATGCGCGGCGCCGATTTTGACATCGCCCCCGGCGGCTACCACACGCTCTTCCTGAGCAACGGGTCCTACTCGATCTACTACATCGACACGGGCGAGCCGGAAACTCTCCATTCCGGCGGCCAAGTCCAAGTAGACAGCCCGCCCACCGCCATCCAGGTAAATTTGCCACGATAGTTAAGATGCGACCGCATCAGGAGGATGCGACCGCGCCAGGGCCCGGCGGCTCGTCTTCCACCTCTTCTTCGACCCAATCGTAGTCTTCATCGTCGGGCTGCGGCGGCGCTGACTGGACTTCCGGCCCAACTCGGGCGACTTCCAGCATATCCGGCGACACAATCCCGCACGACATTAGGAACTTGACCGCGTCTTCTACGCTAAGGGCTGACTGCGTCACACGGTCGGGTGTGATCAACTGGAAAAAACCGGTGGTGGGGTTGGGCGTGG
>DATKVG010000188.1:0-13787 GCA_035530195.1 Bathyarchaeia archaeon
TGATCGCGCGCGGCGCCGTCAACGTCGATGCCCTCATCAGCGCCGTCGCGCCGCTCGAACAGGGCCCCGAATGGTTCGCGCGCCTATACAACAAGGAAAAGGGCCTCATGAAAGTGGTCCTGAAACCATGACGCACATTCAGCTAAGTCATTCTATAGGTCTGATCGGTCCGATCCGACCGATCCGACCGATCCGTCTTCGAAACGCCACCAGGAGCAACGCAAAATGACTCTGTTCGATCTCCACGGCAAAACGGCTATCGTTACCGGCGCGAGCCGCGGGCTCGGGCAGTATATGAGCCGCGCGCTGGCCCGCGCGGGCGCCGACCTGGTCATCACCAGCCGCAACGTCGACTCGCTCGATACGTTCCGGACCGAGATCGAATCGCTGGGCCGCCGGGCGTTGCCGCTGGCGCTCGATGTCCGCGATTACGACAGCATTCAGGCCATGGCCGAGGCGGCCCACTCGAGCTACGGCAAGATCGACATCCTCGTCAACAACGCCGGCTGCAACATCCGCAAACCCGCCCTCGAAGTCTCCTGGGCGGACTGGAACGAGGTCCTCGACACCAACCTCCGCGGCACGTTTTTTGTCGCGCAGGCCGTTGCGCGCAAAATGGCCCCGCGCGAGTACGGCCGCATCATCAATATCGGATCTGTCACGTCCGTATTCGGCTACGCCGGCCTGGCCCCGTATTGCGCAAGCCGCGGCGGCACAAAACAGCTCACCATGAGCCTCGCCGACGAGTGGGGCCCCCACGGCATCACCGTCAACTGCCTCGCCCCCGGCTGGTTTCAGACCGCGCAGAACAAAGCCCTCTACGCAAACAAGGAATGGCTCGAATACCTCGTCGACCGCATCCCGCTCAAGCGCGTCGGCCTCCCCAGCGACCTCGACGGCGCCGTCGTCTTCCTCGCTTCCGACGCCAGCGCATACATCACCGGACAGACCCTTCTCGTCGACGGCGGCATCTCCACCGGCGCAACCAAAGCCACCACGTAACGGCGCTTCTTTTTGTGATGCGCCCCGAAGTAGTATATTGACCGTGTTTTGGCCGCTTCAGGAGGTGGAAACCAGCCGTGGGGAAAATGGGAACGGTGCAGTTCGTTGTGCTGCTGGCGGTGCTGGCGGCATTCTCGGCCTTTTTCGAACTCGGCCGCCGCGACGTCGTTGAAGACAACGAGGGCCAGCGCGCCACCCCGCCCGCCGAAATGGTCCGCTCGGGCAACTACGTCATCCCGACCATCAACGGCAAGGACTACCTCAACAAGCCCCCGCTCCTGTACTGGGCCATCGCAGGCGTCTACAACCTCACGGGCGACGTATCGCCGCTCACCGCCCGCATCCCCACCGCGCTGAGTTATGTGGCGCTCGTATTTGCCGTCTACCTCATCGGCCGGGCCGCGATGGGCGAACATGCGGCCCGATGGGGCGCGATGGCCATGCTGGTCTCGCCCTACGTCATGCAACGCGGCCGGTACGCCGAACTCGATGTCCCCCTGACGCTCGCCGTATTCCTCGCGATGGTCGCCGCGCGCGCCGCCGTCCGGACCGCCTCAAAACGGCGCGCGGCCCTGCTCGTTTTGCTGGGCGGCGTGGCGTTTGGCGCAGGAACGCTCTTGAAAGGCCCCGTGCCGTTCCTGTTCCTCGCCGCGGCCTTCATCGCCCAGCTTGCATTGATGAGCGACAATTTGCCTGCCTGGAGCGGCTCGTCCGTCCGCTGGACAATCCGCGCCCTGCTCATTGGCGTTGCGGGCTGGATCGCGGCACTCGTGGCGGTTGCGCTGGGCCGCTTACCCGGCATCCTCGGCTTCCTGACGCCCGCGGCCCTTTTGCTGATGGCAGGGGCGTGGCTGATTCCCGCATGGCGCAACGCCCGGCCCGCCAAATGGCGTTGCGCGGCCGTTTTCGCCGGCGTTATCGCGGTGGGGCTGCTGGTATTTGCCCCCTGGGGCGCCGCCGTGCTGGCCCGCAAAGGGTTGCCGTACGTCATCGGCCTGCTTCAGGCCGAAAGCATCGAACGAACACACACCGCCACCGCCATCAACAGCGGCAGCCCCTTCTACTACCTGATCGGCCTTGTCGGCATGCTGATTCCCTGGGGATTGCTGCTGCCGTGCCACGTCTCGAGCAAATCCTGGAAAGACGGCCCCGACTTTTACCGGTTTTCCCTGATCGCCGGCTGGCTGAGCGTCGGCATGTTCTCCCTGATCGCCGGAAAAGAGTACGAGTACATCCTGCCGGCCCTGCCGCTGTTGCTCCTGGCGACGGGCTGGCAACTCGCACAACGCATCGACGGCCAATCCGCACCGTGGGTCGCCCGCTGGCACGACCTCTGGCAGGGCGCCATGCTGCCGCTGCTGGCACTGGCCACACTCGGCTTCCTGATAGGCGTGTTTATGAAATCGCCCGACCTGGCCGTCCAGGCCGTGCTCGTGGCGCTGGCCGCACTCGCCTGTATTCTGGCCGCCTGGCGCAACTTCGAACGCCGCGCCGCCGTCTTGCCGCTGCTCGCGCTGTGCGCATCCATGATGTGGCTGCTCAGCCAGGAGTACCGCTACACCGGCCAGCGGTCGTTTCGTCCGCTGGCCGAAACGGCCGGCAGACTCATCAAGGCCGGCTACGACCTCGAGGCCGTCAAAATGACCGCCGCGTTTGACGTCTACCCCGGTTTTGCGTTTCACGCAGGAACCACCATTCCCACAACCACCGACGCCGAAAGCGTCCGCCGAAACCTACTGGGGAAAAAGCCCTACTACTGCGTCGTGCGACAGAAGCTCCTCGACGAAGCCGGCGGCTCTGTCCCCCCCGAACTCGCAAAACCGCTCATCGGCCCCCTCGGCACCAAAAAACTCCTCCTGATCGGCAACGTTCCCCTCCCTCTGCTGGGCCATGACTAGCAGCCCGTGGTAAAAGTCTCGTGATGGCGAGCGCGAGCCATTTGGCACCGGATCAAGGCGCGAAACCGCAGGAAAAGTGCCTCCTTTTTCAAGGTTTCGCAACGCAGAGACCGTGACAAAGGGCCGCGACCAGACCACGACGACTTTTACCACGGGCTGCTAGCGCCTGTAGGGCTGTGTAGGGGAGCGCGAAAAACAGGGACTGACTCGATTTTCGGTAGTTTGAAAATTGTCTCTGTCCCTGTTTTTCGCAAATCGCGCGCGCCCGCGGTTCATTTGCCTCTCTTCTTTACCAGCTCCTCTGTCTCCGCTTTCCGCCCCCGCTTTTTCGTCTTGAATCCGTGCCGGGTTGTGTGTACGATGCTGGCAGGGTTGCGCGATACACAACTGCGATAGGCTGGGCTGTCGGTCACACAAATTTTGGCAGGAGACGCCGTACCATGAACGAATCCGCCTCGAAACGCCTAAGGCTACGGTTTTTTGTAGAAGACGAGCGCGCGGTCGACGAGGCCCTTGCCCTGACCACGCACAGCTCGAAAAGCAACGTGATCCGGGCCGCGCTGGTGTTTTACGAAAGCGTCTGGACGAGCCTGCGCGAAGGGTTCCGGGTGGTGTACGGCCGCAACGGCGAAGCTGAATGGACCGACGTCATAGCCTCTGCGGAACCCGCGGTCAAAGCCCCAAAAGCCAGCCGGGCCCACACCGAAGCGTCCATCGAGATACGCATCACGCCCGCCGACCACGACCGGATCCAAAGCCTCCTGGCGCGTGAGGCCGCCGACACCGCCAGCGAAGTCGTACGGCGGGCCGTCCGCCTTTACGCCGCAGTGGCCGCTCGCAGGCGTGACGGCTGGGACGTCCTCGCCGTGTCGCCGTCCGGCGACATGCTGCACATCCCCGTGCCCGGCATGGGCGTGGCGGCACGCGAAACCCTTGCACTGCGGCCCAAACCGGCCGTGTCCTCGGCGCTTGCACCGGGCGCCGCGGGTCAGCCGCGTTCGCTGGGCGATCTCCTGCCGCGATCGCTCGCCGGATCCGTCGCGGAACTCGCCGCCAAAGAGCAATGTGCACCCGAAATGCTGCTGGTTGACCTGATCCGCAGCGAGGCCCTCGCCCGCCTCCACGGGTTCAAACAGGAAGCGCCGGAACCCGTCCCCGAACCAGTTCAAGTCGCCGCCAAACCGGTTGCCGCGGCGCCCGTGGAAGCGCCGCAAGTCGTCCATGAAGACCGCGAGCCTGTCGATCAAATCGTAAAGGAAATCGCCGGCGTCTTCGACGGGATCGACGAACAGGTCGAGAACCTGATGCGCGTTTTCGGAGAGACCGCCCGATCCGACGGCCAGCAGGAACTCTCCGACCTGTTGTTCGCGGCAGGCCTCGTCGACAACGGAACCGCCGCCGCAATCGCCGAAGACACCGCCGCCATGTTTTCACCGTCCGCCCAGGCCGCGCCCGACCGCGCGCCCGATCCCGCCGCCGCCAAAACAACCGGCCTTACCCGCCTCTTGGCCCGCGCCACCGACCTCAGAGAACGCCTGGTTGCACTCGTCTCGATAGCCGCCATGGCCCCCAAAAAAGGCAAAAACCGATCCCGCAAACCTCAAACCACCGCCGAAGACAACCCCGCAATTTAGCACACCCGTTTTCCAGTCCCCACCGTCCAACACCACCGCCATTCCTCCAGCCTCCACATATTTTTCATCCTTCATTCCTCATCCTTAAAACCCCATACCCCAAACCCGCTTTTCATTCTTCCGCGTTCTTCGGCTGAAACGCCAGCATCAATATCTGTTCCACAATAGCCTCGGCCGCACCGGGTTTCGCCAGCGTTCCCGCCGCTTTGGCCATCGCCGCCAGCCGTGCCGGGTCGCCCAGCAGTTCGCGCAACAGGCCGGCAAGCCGATCCCCGCTGCATTCCGCGTCCGCAAGCAAAACCGCTGCGCCCACCTCGACAAACGCCGCCGCGTTCTTGTCCTGATGGTTATCCGTGGCGTGGGGATACGGCACCAGGATCGAAGGTTTACCCAACACGGCGATTTCCGCCGCGCTCGATGCGCCCGCCCGGCTTACGATCAGGTCTGCGGCCGCGCACGCCGCGGGCATGTCGTCGATGAACGGGAAGACCTCGGCGCGAATCGCCGATTTCTCCGCTGCTGCCCGCGCCCGGGGCGCGTCGGAAGCCCCCGTCATCCAGATGAACTGCGCCTCGCCCTTCTCGAACTTCGCCAATGCCGCCAGCATCGCCTCATTGATGGACCGGGCACCCTGGCTGCCGCCGCTCACCAGCACGGTCGGCGCCCCCGCTTCCAGCCCCAGCGACTCCCGTGCCGCCAACTTGCCCGGCGGCCGGATAAAACCCGCCCGGACCGGGTTGCCCACCAGCAGCGACTTCTCGCGCGGGAACTGGCCCAGCGTGTCCGGGTAGCTCAGGAGGATCCGGTTGGCGCGCGGCGCGAGCATCTGGTTAGCCATGCCCAGCCGTTTGTTTTGCTCGTGGAGCACCGTCGGTATCCCCATCCGCTGTGCCGCGTAACACAACGGGAGGGATACAAACCCGCCCACGCCCACCACGACCTGCGGTTTAAACCGGGTGATATAAATCACGCTGCGCAATATGCCCACGCCCACCTTCCCAGCCACCCACGCACGACGCAACGTCTTCTTCCGCGGCCATCCTTCCACCGGCACGCTGCGGAACGGCGTGCCCGTCCGCTGTGCCACGCGCTGCTCGATCCCGCCACGACGCCCCACCCACTGAACCGCCAGGCGCGGATCCCGTTTTTGAAGTTCTTCAATAATGGCGACGGCCGGCGAAGTGTGGCCGCCCGTCCCGCCGCCCGTGATCATAATCCGCATGCACCCACCTGCTGGTTGGTTTACTGAACGTGCCGATTATACCCTGCTGTCCTGTAACGATAAAGCCGGCCGCTGCGCTTGCCCCTGGTTTTATCCCTCCTATCCGTCCTATACGTCCTGTCTTTGTCTTGTTGCCCGTTTGCATATTGTTGTCGGCTGTGATAAATAGAAGGGGTAGCTGTCTTTTTTGGTGTTGCCTGGAGGCGCGGGTGCGCGCCACAGTACTGTAAGGAGACTATGTTATGAGCCTCAACCTTGCCCACTTCCTTGACCTTTCCGCACAAAACTTCCCGGAAAAGACGGCGTTGAAACTCGATGAGTTCCGTCTGTCATACACGGAGTTGGCGCAAGGCGCGCGCCGTGTCGCAAACATGCTCAAGGATCGCGGTATCAAACAGGGGGACAAGGTCGCCCTGATGATTCCCAACACGCCCCATTTCCCCCTCATCTACTACGGCATTCTAGCGGCCGGCGCAACCGTTGTCCCCCTGAACTGCATGCTCAAAAACCTCGAAATACAGTACCAACTCGAAGACTCCGACACCGAGGTCTTCTTCGCGTGGAAAGGGTTCGAAGAAGAAGCCGCTAAAGCCTTTGTACAGGCTGAAACCTGCCATCATTTCATCGTCGTCGGCCCGCCGGGCGACATGACCGAGCCCAAGATCGGCCACAACTTCATGAAGCTGTTCCTCGCCGCATCGCCCGAGTTTGACCTCGTCCAGACAAAACCCGAAGACACCGCCGTCATCCTCTACACGTCCGGGACAACCGGCACGCCCAAAGGCGCAGAACTCACCCATTTCAACATCTTCTTCAACGCCTTCTATGCAAAAGACTACATCGTGAAAGCCCAGTCGGACGACGTCGGGCTGGTCGTGCTGCCCTTGTTTCATTCGTTCGGCCAGACGTGCGTGATGAACGTCGGGCTGATGTCCGGCTGCACCCTCACCATGTTGCCCGTGTTCGACACCGCCAAAACCATGGAGACGATTGCGCGCGACCACGTCACCTTCATTGCCGCGGTCCCCACCATGTTTTTCTGGATGCTCAACTTGGAAGACTCGACCCACTACGATTTGTCCACCCTCCGCATGGCGGTTTCCGGCGGCTCCGCCCTGCCCGTCGACGTGTTCGACAGGTTCCAGGAACGCTACGGGATCCGCATCCTCGAAGGGTACGGCCTGACCGAAACCAGTCCCATCGCTTCGTTCAACATGCCCGACAAGCCCTGCAAGCCCGGCTCGATCGGCACCCCCATCTGGGGTTGCGAGATGCGCGTCATGCTCGACGACGGTACCATGGCCGGCGTCGATGAGGTCGGCGAAATCGTCATCCGCGGATTAAACGTCATGAAAGGCTACCACAAAAAACCTACCGCCACCGAGGACGCCATCATCAACGGGTGGTTCCACACCGGCGATGTCGGCAAAATGGATGCCGACGGCTACTTCTATATCGTCGACCGCAAAAAAGACATGATCATTCGCGGTGGAATGAACATTTATCCCCGCGAAATCGAGGAAGTCCTCTACGGCCACCCCGACATCGTCGAGGCCTGCGTCATCGGCATTCCCGACCATGCACGCGGAGAGGAAGTCAAGGCCTACGTCGCGCTCCGCCCCACCGCAAAAACCACCGCCGAGGAGTTGCGGGCCTATTGCGCCGAACGGCTCGCCCGGTACAAGGTCCCCAAGGAAGTCGAACTGATGGACGCGCTACCCAAAGGGCCCACCGGTAAGTTGCTTAAACGAAAGTTGCGCGAGATGGCCCAGGAGCAAGCTGGTCCGGCCCCGGCGACGGCGCCGGAAAAGTCAACGACTGCGAAACCCGCATGAGATCCGGGCGCAACGACGCGCCGGCCCGCCTGGGCGGGTCGATCCGGGCGGTTAGATTTGGCTGCAAACACCATCGCATGCCAATATTTGAGTATTTGAATTTGCACGGGAGTTGGATTATCTTATGCTTGGTGCTGGGTACTTGAACCAGACATCTCTTGGGCATTGGGACAGCGTAACCTTTAATAGCGCAACCGGTTGGGGAGAAGGCCATGCAAGTTGATAAAGAAAAACAGAAATCGATGGATTTGGCCGAGGAATCACGTGAAGCCGAGTGGAAGTTCCCTAGTTTTATAGCTGAAATGTTTAAGGGCAGGTTCCGCTGGGACCTCGTACACCCGTTCCCTGTCCAAGACCCTGCCGACAAAAAAATCGGCGACGAGATGATCGCCAAGGCGAAGACCCTTCTCGAAAAATACCTCGATGCCGACGAACTCGACCGCTCCTACCAGTATCCGCCCGAGGCCCTCAAGGCCCTCGCAGAAGGCGGCTTCTTTGGAATGAAGATCTCGAAGGAATACGGCGGCCTTGGATTGAGCCAGACCAACTACAGTCGTATCGTCGCCTATGTCGGCACCTACTGCCAAAGCACGGCCACGTGGCTGTCCGCGCACCAAAGCATCGGCGTGCCGCAACCCCTGAAGTTTTCCGGTACCGAAGAGCAGCGCAAACAATATCTGCCGAGGCTCGCCGCCGGCGCCATTTCCGCGTTCGCCTTGACCGAACCGGGCGTAGGTTCTGATCCTGCCGCGATGAAGACGCGCGCCGAACCCAGCGAGGACGGCTCGTACTATCTCATTAACGGCGAGAAACTCTGGACCACCAACGGACCCGACGCCGAAATACTTGTCGTCATGGCCCAGACGCCGCCCAAGGTCATCAAGGGCAAGGAGCGCCCACAAATCACCGCCTTCATCGTCGACCGAAAAGACCCCGAGACCAACAAAGGATTCGAGGTCGCCAGCCGCTGCAGGTTCATGGGCCTGCACGGCATCTCCAACGGCCTGCTGCGGTTCACCAACATGAAAGTTCCCGCCAAGAACATCATCGGAAAAACCGGCGCAGGGCTCAAGATCGCCCTCATGACGCTCAACACCGGACGCCTCACCGTACCCGCCCTCTCCGGCGCCGGCGGAAAGCAGGCCATTGTTTACGCACAGGACTGGTGCAACAAGCGCGTCCAGTGGGGCGCGCCCATCGGCAAGCACCAGGCCGTCTGCAATATGACATCCCGGATGGTCGCCGAGACCTTCGCCATGGAGAGCATGAACTGGCTCGCCTGCGCCATGGCCGACAAAGGCGGCGTCGATTTCCGGCTCGAGGCCGCCATGGCCAAGTATTTCGCCACCGAAGCCGGGTGGAGAGTCCTCGACGACTTCATGCAGGTCCGCAGCGGACGCGGCTACGAGTCGGTGAGTTCGTTGAAAGACCGCGGCGAAGAGGGAATCGTGTGCGAGCGCACCATGCGCGACGCCCGCGTGTCCCGTATCCTCGAGGGGACCAGCGAGATCATGCAGCTCATCATCGCTCGCGAAGCAACCGACATGCACATGAGCCGCGTCATGCCCATACTCAACCCCAAGACGCCCATCGGCGCAAAACTCGGTGGTGCCGTCAAAGCCGGCCTGTTCTACGCAACCTGGTTCCCCACCACGTTCCTGCCCGCGTTCGCGCCCGGCAACGTCAGCCACCTGTCCGGCGCAAACCGCAAGCACTTGGGCTACGTCGCCCGCACGTGCAAACGGCTCGCCCGGCGCATCTTCTACCCCATGGCCGTCTACGGGCCCAAGCTCGAACGCAAAACGCTCATCCTGGCCCGGTTCGTCGATGTCGGCACCGACCTCTACGCCATGACGGCCAGCCTCGCCCGGGCCGAATCCATGCTCAAAGACAACCCCCAGAATAAGGCCATCAACGACGCCGTCGACCTGTTCTGCCGGATCGCCCGGCGCCGTATCGAGAATAATTTCAAACTGGTCTGGCGGCGTAGCCACGACAACCTCATCGACAAGGTCGGAAAAGAGTTTCTCGAAGGCCAGTTCAACTGGATGGCCGAAGGTGTTTGGTGCGAGAAGGAGGCGCCGAAAGTCCAGCCGAAGGAACAGATGACGGTCTGAGGCTGTCGAGGAAGAGACATCATAGGGAGCAACGCGGCCCGGTCGGGTCGCGTTTCTAATTCCGCCCCACCCGGCCGGTCAGGTCAATTCCCTTCCAGGATCACGGCGTTGGCGGCCCTTGACTCCTTTTCAACAAGGCGAATGTCGTCGATGTCGCTGTCAAAAGGCTGGCGGGGCCGGCAAGAGAATCCAGCGAGACTCATCGCTTCCAGTAGACTATCGGTGTCGTACATGCACTTGTGGGGAAACTCCAGCAACCGGGCGAACCGCCGGTCGCTGTACATGGCGTTGCACTTCTCGATAAACGGCAAACTCTTGAGACGGCCCGCCTGATATTCGCTGACAATGAGCCGGAAATCGGGCACGACTATCCTGATGATGCCACCGGGAGAAAGCGACTGCCGGCAACGCGGCAGGAACACGCGCCCTTGTTCGCGGTCGAGATGCTCAAGAAAGTGGCTGGAGTAGATCACGTCCGCATTTTCCCACGGGAAAGGCTTTTTCAGGTCGTGAATAATGATCTTGTCGCGCCACGCAAACCAAAACAGCGCCAGCCACCTCACGACAGGTATTTTCTGAAATCTCGCGCCCAGTGAATAGTCAACGCTTACCCAACCGTCAACAACCACACCACCACAAGCCAGGTTCAGTTTAAGCATCGTTATGGCCCTCAGCTAAAGCTTTACTGTACGCAGCATCGTCGTGCCGTGCAAAACAGTCAACGGTTCCCACCCGCCGGCTGCAGGAGTTAGTCATGCGAGGGCCGCTCGCCCTCGACGAACGGCGTAGGGTACGGCCTGGGGCATCACAAGCAATGCTTGTCAACAACGCAAGCATGCGAATCGAATAACAGCATATACTCAGAAGTAGCGCTGGCTTACCTCTTGCTGCGGCTGCGGCGGGCCTGGCTTCTTCTCCACTCCCTACTCTGAACCCGTTGCCATAGGTTGTGCTTGACCTATTCGGCTCGTTGGACAGCAGCAGCGCATCTGCGCATCTGCCGCATCTGACATGGGCATCTGCCGCATCTTGACAACCCGGTTAGAATATTATATAGTGTTCTACGGCTATGGTTTCACCTATGTCCTGATGCTGCTATATCTAAAGTGCTTTTAGCGTGGGCAGTCTGTATGCGGCTAGGCCGCAAGATAGGCACTTGTTGCAGCTTAAAATTGGTTTTATGGAGGATTATACAATGCGTTACATAATCGCGTGTCTTACCTTCATGATGATTGCATTTAGTTGCGGCTCACTGGACGCGTTGAGTTCGACACCGCGCTCGGGCGGATGGGTGCCTAACGGCCAGGTGAATGCCGTTGTGGCGACACCGACTGCCGTCTATCTCGGCGGGGAGTTCACCTGTTTGTCTCCATACACGGGTGGGGGAGTGCCTGTAGACATGGCGTCAGGGGCGCCAACCGGCACGTTTCCAGAAGTAAATGGGTTTGTTTACGCATCCTGTGCTGACGGGGCTGGCGGATGGTATATAGGCGGTGAGTTCAGCCAGGTTGGCGGGGTTTCGCGAAGTAATATCTGCCATATCCTTGCTGATGGGAGCGTTGATCCGGCGTGGGACCCGAACCCGAATGGGGTAGTCCGCACCTTGGTTGTTTCAGGGGGGAAAGTCTATGCCGGGGGTGAGTTCACGAAAATAGGGAGCCAAGACAGAAACTATCTAGCCGCGCTGGATGCTGTCACCGGAGACGCAGACGCTTGGAACCCAAATGCGGGCAGTTATGTCAATGCACTTTGCGTTTCGGGCACCACGGTGTATGCGGGCGGCGAATTCAGTAGTGTTGGCGCCGCGTCCCGCGATTACATTGCGGCGCTGGATGCAACAACCGGAGCGGCGACGCCATGGAATCCCGCGGCCAACAATATTGTCTGTTCGCTCGCTCTGGGGGATGGAACCGTTTTTGCCGGCGGAGACTTCACGAACATTGGGTCGGCAGCCCGCAACCGCATTGCGGCGCTGAGTGCCGCCGACGGTTCTGCCACATCATGGGACCCCGATGTAAACAGTTGCGTCAACGCCCTTCTTGTGTCGAACGGCATGCTGTTTGCGGGCGGCTCGTTTAGCAGTATCGACGACGAACCCCGCGGCCGCCTCGCGGCCTTCGACCTTGCCACGGGTTCTGTTAAGAATTGGAATCCGGGCGTGAATTCTCTCGTATACGCCCTTGCTGTTTCTGGAGATACGTCTACGCTCTATGTCGGCGGGGCATTTTCGACATGCGACGGAGAAGCGCGAAACTGCCTCGCGGCCGTGGACATTGATTTGGGCACCGTTACCGCGTGGAACCCGACCGCCGGTTCGACTGTACGTGCTCTGGCCGTCGCGGGCTCAACCATATACGTGGGTGGCAGCTTCAACGGGATTGGGGGCGTCGTGCGAAGACGGCTTGCGGCGTTGGATCCCGCTACGGGCATACCCACCGCGTGGAATCCCGATGCCAGTAGCGCGGTGTACAGCCTGGCCGTGTCCGGAGCCAGCGTATACGCCGGAGGCGTCTTCTCGGAAATTGGGGGGCAATCGCACGAGTTTTTGGCGGCTTTGGACATTTCAACCGGCCTACCCACCGAATGGGCGGGCGGCGCCGACAATGAAGTTCGGGCCTTATGTGTCCATGAAGGTGTTTTGTATGTTGGAGGAGGCTTTTTAGAAATCGCCAGCGAAGAGCGCAATTATATCGCGGCCTTGGATATGGTCACCGGGGCCGCCACGGCGTGGAATCCAAACGCGGGCGGTACCGTTTACTGCCTTGCCGCGTCGGGAAGCACTATCTACGCGGGCGGCAGCTTCTATACGATTGGCGGCCAGAGCCGGATATGTATCGCGGCTCTTAATGCCGGAGATGGAACCGCGACCGCATTCAGTTCTAATACAGATGATTGTGTCCGTGCCTTGGCTGTTTCGGGAAGCCTCGTCTACGCGGGCGGCATCTTCACGAGCGTGGGCGGCCAGCCGCGCAACCGAATTGCCGCTTTGAATGCAACCACGGGCGACCCCACTTCCTGGAACCCCGACGCGGATGGTTCTGTTTATACCATAGCGGTGGCGGGAAGCAGTGTCTACGCCGGCGGCGATTTCGTGGGCATCGGACCTAGCATGAGAAGCAACCTTGCTGTTGTAGATGCCGGGACGGCCGCGGTCTCTGCGTGGGCGCCGAATCCCAATGGCATTGTGTGGGCACTCGCTATTACGGCCGATGCCGTAAATGCGGGCGGCGCGTTCACCAATATCGGAGCGCAACAGCAAGAGTACTTCGCTCAATTCGACGCGGCCCTGCCGGCGCCTGGCAATCCCGGTGCAACCGCAATCGGCCTTGCCACCATCACGTGGACGTGGCTGGACAATTCCGGAGAAGAAACCGGATTCAATATATATGCGGACCCCGGTGCCGGTCCGCCCGCTACACTTCGCCACACCACAGAGGCAAATGCTCAGTTGTGGCAACACGAGGAGCTGGCGGCAAACAGCCAATACGCCTTTCAAGTTTCCACCACCAATGGGATGGTGGAAAGCCAAAAGACCGCGAATTACATCGCATGGACACTGATACAACCTGTAACGGGCCTTGTTTTCAGCGACCTTACGGATACGTCCATAAGCGTGGCTGCCGCGGGCAGTTTCAGCAATCTGGCCACCGGCACTTCAGGCTTGTACTTTCAAGACGTGACTCAAGGCACAGATTCGGGCTGGCGCCAGCATAATAATCCCTGGGTTTCGGCGGATTTACAACCCAATACGCAGTACAATTTCTCCGGGCAATCGCGCAACGGTGCAGGCAGCACCACTACGCCCGCGACAGCCGCCAAACATACGTTGGCCGCAGTGCCTACGGCGCCCGCAGCGACGAATCCAACAATATGCTCGGTTGACGTGGCCATCGACCCTGAGGATGGCAATCCTTCAGACACAGAATACGCGATTCTCGTCGAGCCCGCCGTTGCCGGAAAGAATTGGGTGCAGGCCGACGGCAGCGTTGGCGCGAGTCCCGTCTACCGAACTGCCGCCGCCTGGAGCATCAGCACAGTCACAGGGCTGAGTGACGGCAAGCTGTACAGTTTCGCCGCAA
>DATKVG010000189.1:0-8527 GCA_035530195.1 Bathyarchaeia archaeon
CCAGCGTGTTTTTTTGATCCTGCCTTTTTGTTTGGCTAATATCGATGTAATAAGGCTAGTGAGGTTGGAGGCCGTTCAGGCGTGTTTTGTGCGGGAACTATCTGCAGCAGGCCGCGATTGCTTGACTTTGCAATTAAGGAACGGCTAGCCTCGGTAGGACTGCCGAGCGGCGGTGAAAGGCCCTCCGGATGCGGTTAAAAGCGGACCTCCACGCGCACACGGCGGACGATTTTCATGACCGGATCGGCCACTCGGCGGAGATGTTTATCGACGCCGCGGCAAAGTTGAACTACGACGTGGTGGCGCTCGCGTGCCACAACCGGGTGATCCACACCCGGCGCATCGAAGAATACGGCAGGAGGCGAAACGTGCTGGTGGTGCCCGCGATCGAGGCCCTCATCGAGGGAAAGCACGTGGTCATCCTCAACCCCGACGCCCAACAGGCCGCCGCCAGGACGTTCGCCCAACTGCGCGCCCTGGGACGCCGCGACGCATTCATTCTCGCGCCGCACCCGTTCTACCTGGACAACCGCTGCCTGGGCGGGAAACTCCTGCGCAACATCGAGTGCTTCGACGGGATCGAGTATTGCAGCCTGTACCGGACCTGGCTTAACCCGAACAGGAAAGCCGTGCGGGTCGCGCGGCAGCGGGGCCTTCCGCTGGTCGGCACTTCCGATTGCCACTCGTTCCCCTACTGCGGCACCACGTTTTCCTGGATTGACGCGCGGGAACCGTCGGTGGCCGCCGTCATCGAGGCGCTTCGTGCGGGCCGCGTAACGGTCGAAACCCGGCCCAAGCCGGTCGGGCAGGCATTGCAGGCGCTGGCTTGTTTTGTGCGGGACAAAGCAAGGGATATATACTTGGACGAGCGGTGAGTCTTAGAGGTCACCACAAAACAGTTTTTGTGCTTTTGGTCGTTTTCACTGCGGTTTAGTTGCAGTAAAACTCATGATTTGTAAACTTTGTTTGTGGTGACGCAGATTGAGGAGGTTCTGGGCAGGTGATTGATCGCATTACGATCCTGGGCGGAAGCAGCGTCTACACACCCGAATTCATTCTTAGCGCCATTTCACATAATCTAAACGTGAAAGAAATTGTGCTCGTCGGCCGGGAAGGGCCCAAGCTGGGCATCGTGGCGAAGTTCTGCCAGCGCCTCATGGATCGCACCGGCTTCCCCGTCGCCATCACCAGCACCACCAGCGTCGCCGAAGGCGTCTGCGGCGCCCAGTACATCCTCAACTGCATACGCGTCGGCGGTATGGGCGCCCGAATGAGAGACGAAAAGCTCCCGCCCAAACTCGGCATGGTGGGCGATGAAAGCCTCGGCGCCGGCGGGTTCGCCAACGCCATGCGGACCTTGCCCGTCGTGTTCGACATTGCCAAGCAGGTCGAGCTGGTCAACCCCGAAGCCACCTTCATCAACCTCACCAACCCGCTCGGCATCGTCGTCGAGGCCCTCACCCGACATTCCAATCTCAAAGTGATCGGCGTGTGTGACCTGCCGGGCGTCTGTATCAAGCGCGTGGCCGAGGTGCTTCACTGCCAGCCGGGCGAACTCGTCGTGGATTATATCGGCCTCAACCACATGGGCTGGATCCAGGACGTAAAAGTCGACGGGCGCAGTTGCATGGCCCACCTGCTCGAAAAACTCGAGCGGTACAATGAGGAAGGGTTCGACCACAACCTCATCGAGCTGTTCCGGATGGTCCCGACCAGGATTGTCAGCCTGTTTTTCACCCAGGACGAGGTCCTGAAAAAACAGCGGTCGTGTTCGCGGTTCCGCGCGGAAATCCTGCACGAAGCCGAACAGCAGATCCTGCGCCTGTACCAGGACGAGCGGCTGTGCGATCTGCCCGAACTGACTCGCGAACGAAAGGCCATCTGGTACGAAGAAACCATCATACCGCTCATCGAGGCGATGGAAAGCAAAACCGAGCACGACGTGATCCTGTGCGTCCGCAACGGCAACTGCATCCGCGACCTGCCGGAAAATTGCAGCGTCGAGATACCCGTGCAGGTCGGGCGGAAACGGGTCAAACCGCGCGTGGTCGGCAACTGCCCGCGGTTTCTCAAGGGCCTGTTTATGTCGATCAAGGAAAGCGAACGGCTGACGATCGAGGCGGTACGGCACAAAAGCTACGAGTACGCCCTGCAGGCGCTCACCATCAACCCGCTTGTGCCCTCGCTCCAGGCCGCCAGGAAGTTTCTCGATCGCGTCATAAAAGACGAATCGCTCGTGCTGCACTAAGCCGGCTAAGAAGCCGGGCGGCTGAGAAGCCGGGCGGCTAAGAAGCCGCATTCAGAATTTTTGTTCGCGACTTTAGGCCAACCTCTACGCGTCGTGCGTAGAGGTCGCGAACAAAGATTCTAAGGGTGAGAACATTGGGGTGAATACTATGGAAAGGATGGGGCCGATGCGAACGGCAATGGCAGGGCTGGTGATTATTATTATGTGCGCGGCGGGCTTGGCACAGCAAATCCCGCCGGTGGTGGGAAGCAGCGGCAGCCTCAAGGACCTCGCGGGAACGCCGAACCTCGTAACTATAGTCCTCAAAGGCAGCGGCGCACTCGATCAAAACCTGAAGGTCACCGGCGTCGGGCCCGATTACGTCAGCGTCGTGGACGAAGACGGGGAGAACACGGCGTACCTGTTCGAGTCGGTGCAGGAGGTCCGCGTGCAGAAGGAGGCCGTCGAGAGGCCCGAGATGAAAGTGGCGGATAACCAGATGCTCCGCATCGAAGAGCAGCGGGTGCTGGACCGAGCCCTGGCAAGGGTCCGCGAGATTTTCGACGGCGCCAACGCCGACCAAAACCTCAAAATGCGCGCCGCTACCCTCATGGCCGCCAACGGCAACAAGGAAGGATTCGCTTACCTGGAAAAACTCGCCGCCACGAATCATATCGAAACCGAACTCGACGCCTACCAGTGTCTTTACCTGGCCGGTTACAACGAGCCCCCCAGCCTCCTTATCAGTGAAGGGCTCCAGAGTGGAAACCGGTTGATCAAAGCCAAGGCCGCAACCATCGCGGGTCTGTACAACGATCAGTCTACCATCACCGTACTGGCGCCTTTACTGCAGGACCGGCTGGCGGAAATCTCGGCGCCCGCGGCCATGGCGCTGGCCAGAATGGGCTGGCGGGAAGCCATCCCGACGCTGATGCGGATGATCGGCGAACTCCACGAGGCCAAAGGCGACGCGGCCGTGTTCGGCTTGGCGCGGCTGGGCGGGCCCGACGTGCTCAGCAAAACCAAGGCCAAGCTCGAAACCGCTACCGGCCTCACCCGCTACCGGCTGATCCTGCTGCTGTACAAGCTGGAAGATCCCGACGCGTTGCGCCTGCTCCTGGACGAAGGCCTGTCCGACTCGGGAAAAGCCCTGAAAACCGCCTGCGCTCTCGCTAAACGCGGGGACTGGACCGGCAGGCAGTACCTGGTCAGCTACCTCAAGAACAAATATTTCGACGAAACGGAAGTCAACCTCGTGAACAGAGCCCAGGCCGCCGTCGCACTCGTGGCCGCGGGCGACTTGACGGCTATATCCGAAATCCAGACGCTCTTGAGCATAAACAACGCCGCGGCCCGCAAACGCATATGCCTCATGATAGCCAAACTGGGGAAACGCAAACTCATCCCCGTCATGCAGCCCACCATAGAAAATGCGGATAGGGAAGTGGCCATGGAAGCGTGTACGGCGGTGCTGGCCATCGCCAAGCCGAAGTTCCAGGCGAGGCTCGTGGAACTCATGAACTGATGACGGACCGGCTCCACGTGATGGTTGAAGGTATGGTGCAGGGGGTCGGATTCCGCTATTCGGCCCAGCACCGGGCCGTCGCGCTCGGCCTGACCGGCTGGGTGCGCAACCTCCCCGACGGCCGCGTCGAAGCCGAGTTCGAGGGGCCGCGGCCCGAACTCGAACGGATGCTTGACTGGTGCCGGCAAGGACCCCGGTTCGCCGAGGTGGCCAAAGTCGAGGCCCGATGGGAGACGGGGGAGCCCAAGTATACGGGGTTTCAGTTGCGCGGCTGGTGAGGCGGGGACCCTGCGCCTTTCAGGTGGGTGTCTAGAAACTCCAGTATCTCCGGGAAGATCCTGGCCCGCGCCCCCGGCACAAAAAAGTCAAACGCATGGCCGTGAGATACCGTGATCAGCCGCGTCGGCACGCCCGCCCGACGAAGCTGCGCGTAAAACGCCACCGTCTGGCCGTACGGAACCAGGTTGTCTTCCGTGCCGTGGATGAACAGCGTCGGGCACATGGATTCATCGGCATAATGCGCGGGCGACGCCGCATCAAACGCATCCGCCTCGCCCCGGTACCGGCGTGTCACGAAATTCCTGATGAACCTCGATGTGAATCCGAATAGCCGGATGTACCCCTTCGGATTCCTGTAATACGACATGTCGCTCACGCCGTACAAAACCACCGCCGTCTGAATTGCCGAACTCGCCGCCGGCGCCGAAGGTGGTTCAAGCCCGTCCTCGGGCGTCGTGGTCGCAAGGAGCGCCGCCAAATGCCCGCCCGCGCTGTTGCCGAGCGCGCCAATCCGCTCCGGGTCGATCCCATAGGCCCCCGCATTCGCACGGAGCCACATCACGCCCAGCTTGCAGTCGTGCAGGCAGTCGGGAAACGCGTAACGCGGCATCATCCGGTAATCAATCGTGGCGGCCACATACCCGTGCCGCGCCAACTGCCGACCGTACCAGTCCAACTGGTACCTCGTCCCGAAAAGCCAGCCACCCCCATGGACCAGCAACACCGCCGGATGGGTCGCCGCGCCATCGTTGGGCGTAAAAATTGTCAGCTTCAGCGGTTTCCGCGCGGGGTGGTTGTACACGACCCCCCGGTGAAGAGTGTAGCCGTCTTCCGCCGCTGCCATGCACGCCATCCCTATCAACACACACACCTTAGTCAACATAAGAGGGCCCGTTTTGTTTATCGGTCGGATTGGTCCGATCGGTCTGATACGTCCTATTCTCTACTGCAACTCCTCGATGGCCCTTGCCAGTTCCGCCCTCCGCGCTTCGATCGGCGCCGGGTCTTTTGTAAACTCCGTCATCGACGCCGTAATCTCCCGCGGCACCTCGAGCAATGCCTCATACCGCGCCCGCTGTTCCGCCGGCATCCCTTCCCGCTTCTGCTCGAGCAGCCGCGCCAGCATCGCATGGTACTCGTAATCTTCCACCCCGTCCCGCAGCATCTCCCACCGGATAGTGTCGACCGGCAGCTCGATCACAGGCTGCGTGGGTTTGCCGTCTGCAGCTGATTCCGGCGGATACATGAACCGGCCGTCGCCGTTGCCCCACGGTTTTTTCGTGCCGGTGGGCACGCCGTAGCCGACCGTCCAGCCCATGGGATCCTCGTAGGGATTCTGCGGGTTCGCCGGGTCCGGGTAGGCCGTGTCGCTGGTCCAGTAGTTGGTCTCCCAGATCAGGATGCCGTTGATGCGCCGCTGCCACGTCTGCCACAGCCACACCCGCAACTCGGTTGCCGCATGATCGATGAACAGCGTGCAATACGGCTCTTTTGGCCCGGTGCAGATGTACCACCAGAACAGATCCCCCTCTTTTCGCCGGGCCTCGACAGGTTCTTCCTTGTACTCCGGCGACACCATGCACCAGATATTCGGCCCGCCCGCGAGCTGCGGCTCGACCTGCTCGGTGAGCATCCGGTTGATGCCCGGCGCCGCCTCTTTGATCTTCCTGAACCCGTTCATCACGAACTCGTAATCTTTGGGATCGGGCTCATCGAACCAGTATACATATGCCGCGCGCAGCCAGCCCTTCGCACGCAGGTGATCCTCGACCGACTTGCAGTAGGCGTCGAACGCGTGTTTGTATTGCGGCGTGTTTTCCGCGAAACCCAGCAGGCTCGGGTCGGTTCTTTCGTAGAACGTGCCGCCGCCCATACCGGCTATCGGCAAGATGAACGAGTTGAAGAAATACTTGCCGAACCCCTTCTCCATCGCCGCGTCCCACGCCGTCCAGTCGAACGCCGGCGCCGGCCCGTCCGGATTTTTCTCGTCCCACGCCACCACGAACGGATCGAGCGGCGCCGGGTCGTACGGCGAGATCCGGTGCGCGCTGAACGACTCGAGGTACATATCGAGCACTTGCCGCTGTTGCTCCGGCGTCGTCACGTTGTGGTATTTGAACGCCCGCCCCGGCGAAAACCCGAACGCGCTCGTGCACGTCATCCGGTCCGGCAGGCTGAAACCATACACTTGCACCCGCAGCGGGACCTCCACCTCGTAACCGTCCGCCCGCAACCGGATCGCGCCGCTGTACGTCCCCCCTGCCGTCCCTTTCGGCACGCGCACTCTCACCCAGAACGGCTGGTTCACGGCCGGCTCGAGGTTGATCGGCCCGGCGATCGGCGGCAGCGGGTCGGGCCATGGCGCGGCCGCGCCGGTCTTGTCGGTAGGCGTCGTGACAGGCACGTACCGCACCCGCAGCACGTCCACGTTGCCCGCGGGGATCTCGCCGCCCGTTCCTGCCAGCGCCGCGCACTCGATGCGCAGGCCCGCGAGCGGCCGTTCCGGCCGCACCACAAACTGCGCGGCCTCGGTCTCATTGGCCGCCGCGCTGATCGTTACTGCATCGGCCTTTTTCGCCGGGGCCGGGCGTGTCTGGCTGATCTTCCAACCCGAAGACGCCCACCATACCGCCACATCCGGCGACGAACACGGCAACAGTTCGCCGTATGACTCGTCAAACAGGCAGCACGCTGGTTGCGCCTGCGCAAAAGCCCCTGTCAGGCTGATTGTGAGAGCCACGCCCAACGAGATTCTGTTCACAAATCCGCTCCTTGGAATCTCGGGTCCCGGTTTCATTGGTCCCATGCGTCCCATTTCTCAATCATGCAGGCGAGACGCCCGCACCACAATTGGCTCATTATGCTTTCCCTTCTCGTGTTTACCAGGACGATTTCAGCCGATGCGCTTCAAGCTTCTTTATCGTAACGGGCGCGCCGTTGGTGTAGAGGCCGATGCTCATGTTTTTCGGGTTGGGCAGGAAACACGACGACATCGACATTTTCCCGCCGTTGCCGAAGCACTCGATGGTCGTCCTGTCGAGCAGGAGTTGCAGCACGATCTCGCCGTCAGGCGCATCCATGGGAGCCGTTGCGCCAAGGCAGGAAATCTCTTTTTTCGCCGGGTCGTATTTGACCGCCTCGCCGCGCAATATGAAGCCGAAATCCGACGGCGCATTCGCCGGATCGAACGCAAGCTCGGCACGAATGTCAAAGAGATCGCCCGTAGTTTCCGCCAGCGGGTTATCCCCGGGATTCAGCGTCAGGCCCGACCACTCCTGCGTCCGTTCCCGCAGCAGTTCGATTTCTTTCACCGGATTGCGGCAGATGCGCAGCCCTTCCGGGAACGCCCGCAACGTCAATTCGCACGGGAACGACATCTGCTGGTTGAACGGCATCCGCGGATACTTGCCGCCGTTCATCCAGGCTATTTGGATGCGGCGCCCGTCCGGCGCGTCGCTGTACGTCTGGCACGCGTAGAAATTCTTGCCCCAGTCGGCTTCCTGTTTGTCCTGTTCCGGCGTAAACGCCGTGCCGTCGAACGAGCCGATCAGGTAGTTGCCGTCGGCCGGCGCGAACACCCACTTGACGTTCTCCGCCTTGCCATCGACGGCCATCGGGAAAAAGTCCGGGCATTCGCCCGATCCCGCGATCGTAAGCCGCTCGAGCAATGTCCACTCTTTCAGGTTGGTCGACCCGAACAGCGCGAAGTCGTTCTTGATCAGGAAAAGGGCCATTACCCACTTCTTCGACGCCTCGTGCCAGATGACCTTCGGGTCGCGGTTGCCTTCCTCGATGTTCAGGATGATCGGGTTCTTCTCGTACTTCACCCACGTCTTGCCCGCGTCGTTGCTGTACGCCATGCACTGCGTGAATGGCTTGCCCGCCGCCGTGTAAAATGCCACCAGCACCTTCTCGTCGCCCGTCTGGAGACCCGACGTGTTGTTCCAGTCGACAACCGCGCTGCCCGAGAAAATCGTCCCAAGCGCGTCCGGCTCGATGGCAAGCCCATGTTCCGTCCAATGCACGAGGTCAGGGCTTGTGGCATGCCCCCACGTCATGTTGCCCCACTCGATCCCTTTCGGGTTGTGCTGGAAGAACAGGTGCCACGTGCCCTTGTAGTACACCAGCCCATTCGGGTCGTTGGTCCAGTTTTTCTTCGGGCTGAAATGAAACTGCGGCCGGTAAACCTCGTTGTAAACTTCCCCAGCCGCGGCTAACATGGTTGAAAAGAGAGCAAGTAAAACGATCGAAAGGCATTTAATCATCGGACGTTCCTCCCATAGCTGCGGCTGATTATAGAAGAGGCGGCGAAGTCAGGCAAGCAGTAGCTCGACTTCAGTAGCTCGACTTCGCCCAAGTAGATAGTGTGTTGAAAATCAAGTGATTTTTGCGGCAACAGGTTTCTTTTTGGGACAAGTTTTCCACAGGGGGTCATAGGCTCGTCCGGAAACGACAATAGCGCGCATGAGCACGATAAGCTTGCGCATAAGTGCCCC
>DATKVG010000190.1:0-38801 GCA_035530195.1 Bathyarchaeia archaeon
GGCGAATACGTTCTTACTTGACGATCGCCTTGAGAATCCCGTTGGTGTCATAGTAGGTAGTGAGACCGAAGAAGCTGTTTCTGAACTTCGGAACCTGCTCACGACTGAAACGCCGGCCCAGGAAACGGCTGACGCCTCAACTAAACCCGAAATACACCAGCCGATGGAATCGGAAAACACCAAAACAGGCTCAACCACTGTTCCAATTAAACTCATTGCGCCTATCGCCGCATTCATTCTCGCTGGAGCCGCATATGCCCTCGCTAAACGCCGAAGGGCCCGGACCTGATTGGTACGGCGCGGTACGTCCAATCCGTCCTATCCTCCCAATCCGCAATCCGCAATGTATAATCCCCCCATGATGCTGACCGCCGTCGACAAACTCGAGTTGGCCCTGTCCCTGGCGCGCGAGGCGCTCGGCCAGCCCCTCGCCTGCCAATTGCTCAACGCCGCGGCCCGATTCCTCGAGCTCTACCGCCCGCCCAACTACGTCCAGTACAACCCCGGCGCGATCTTCCGCCATGCGCTCCCCGCATCGCCACACGTCCTCCACGTCGAACCTGTCGGCGACGCCATAGGCGATACGGCGCAGGTTGTGGCTATCACGCGGCTCCTGATCGAGTCGGCCCAACTCGAGCAAGGCGCCGTCCTGCTCGTCGACGTCTTCCAGCAGCCCGACCGCATCGAGAAGGACGGCGTGCCCTGCGTCGCGCTGGCGTTCGACGGGTTCGGCACGTTCCCAGCCCAGTTCTCGTTTGGCGCCGCCGTCTGCGGCGCCGCCGTCTCCGGCGACTGCATAACCCTTACGTTGGACGAGGTGCAGGCCCGATGGACACTCGCCACACGCGGTGGCCGGATCGACAAAGCCCCGAACGGCCTCATCCTGCGCCTCCATGGCCTCCGGGCGACGCCCGAACCCGCCGTCGCGCCCGAACGCGTCCGCGACGCTGTCGACAAAGCCGCCCACGCCTGCGATCAGGACCCGGAATCCGCGCGCACATTCCTCAACGAAGCGCTCGACCTTATCGACGGCGACGCCGCGCCCGAACTCGCCGACATCAAGGCGCTTGTCCTCGACGTCGCCCGCGAGACCCGGCCCGCCTTCGAGTCCCGCGGCGTCGTATGCGAACCGCTGTTCGCATCCGACCTGCCGCCGATACCCGTCCGCCGCGGTCCGATGCGCGGGCTGTTCAAACGCATCCTGGCCTACGCCGCCAATGCCGATAGCCCCGGCGCGGCCGTCTCGATCCTGTTTGATTACGATGTGCCACGGCGGGCCATCGTGTTTGTCGCGACCATCGCCGGCGTCCAAACCGTGTCGGGCCACGCCGCGTACATGGCGTCGCTGCGCAGAACTGTCGTCGTCGGCCACGGCGGGACGTTTCAAACCTCTGCGGACGCGCAGCGGCGCGCCAAGTCCGAAGTCACGCTCACCGTGTCGCTGCCCGATCCCGTTGGCAAGGCGCTCGACGCGCAGATCCCCGGGTTCGACACGTTCTCCGACCAGTCCCGGAAAGTCCTGCGGCTGCTCAACAGCGGCGGGCCGACACCGCCGCCCGAATTGCTCCTCGAAGGCGTCCTCGAAGAAGAACTCGCCCGATGGCTATTGCCGCAACTTGAACAGCCCGCCGCCGTCAACGTCGCCCACGAAATCGCCGAACAACCCCGCGCCGCCGCCGTCCACTCGCCCGAACGACTCAGAAAAGCCATCGACCAAATCCGCAAAGGCAAACCAAAACGCGAACTCGCTCGACCCCCGTTCGCCGCCGAGATCGTCTGGGCATACAGAACCGACCCACGACGCCGAGCCGCACTCGCCGCCGAAAACCTATCCCAATCCGACCTCGAACAACTCGCCAAAACACTCGCAACAACCCCCGCTAATCCCGAGACCCTCCAACGCTGTCTCCAACTCTTGGGAAAACGAGAATAGTCGCGGCGATTGCTCCAAAGTAGGCCGACATCGCCGATGTCGGCCCGGTGGTGGCGGTGGTGGCGGAGACGCGGTGGGGTCGCGCTCCCGCGCGACCGTGGCGCCAGCACCCCAACCTCAACCCCGCAGCACCACCACCGCCGCCACCCGGTCGCGCGGGAGCGCGACCCCACCGCGGCGCTGCCTGTAGCTTGTGGTGGGGACGCGGGGCCGAGTCGGAACTCGGCCCTACATCGGGCAGACTGATTTGAATTCAACTGTGGTTGGCATGAAATGGCTATCATGGCGGGGGATTGAAGCGTGCGGCGGCGCGTTGGCGGGCGCGGAGGAGGTCGAGCAGGTCTTTGAAAGTAGTTGTGGGGTTATACAGCACGACCGAATTTTCGCACATTCCTGTAGGCGCGGCATCCGTAGGTCCGGAATAATTCCGGACCCACATTCAGCAAGAATTAGGTCGTCATATATAGCGTTCATGTCGTGTTCCTCGCGGCATAAAGTTCGAAGTGCGAAGTTGACAGAAATGAAGGCAGAGCCGCTGAGGACGCAGAGGAATGGGGAGGGATTGGGGATTTTTAGCCACAAAAGAACGCAAAGAAACACAGAGCAGCAGAACCGCAACCCAGAAATCGCCTGAAGATGTCATTCCGAGGAGCGCTGGCACGTGGCCTTTACCTAATTCAAAAGCCTGAACCCAGCGCGACGTGGGAATCCCCTCGGTATTGTTGCGGGCATGAATTTGGTGAGGACTGATCGGGACGCCACTGGTTCCGAGCGAGGGGATCCTCACGCCCTGCCATAAAGGGCCATGAACAAAAGCCTTAGCCAGCGGCTGGCAGGGCTCAGGATGACAGGCTTTGGGGCGGGCTTTGGATGACATGCTTTGATCCGGGGCCGGCTTTCAGTTTCTGCGAAAAACTGCGGGAAGTTGACGGATAGTGGTACAGAGAAGAGCATTTGTAAGGAGGCGGGCCATCTGCTTGAGCCAATTCCTCGATAAGGCTGGGCAGTTTGTATATAATCACAAACTGATTCAATGTGTTCGGGAGTTAGATATTTGGCGCGGGGGATAAGCAGTTCGGCCGGGGTTCTGACGGAGTAGGGAATTCATTCGCCGGAGGAATTGACGCGTATGCCGACCAAGTACAAATATGACGTCTTCATTTCGTACAGCAGCCGCGATGAGGCGTGGGTGCGCGGCGAGTTGCTCGACCGCATCGAGCAGGCCGAGTTGAAGGCCTGCATCGATTTCCGCGACTTTAAGTCGAAACCCTCCCTCTTCAACATGCAGGACGCGGTGAGACACAGCCGGCACATGCTGTTGGTGATGACGCCGAACTGGTTCAAAAGCGACTGGACGCTCTTCGAAAGCATGCTTGGCGCGACAAAAGATCCCGCCGGGCGTCAGCGGCGCTTGATCCCTCTGCTCCTGGAAAAAACGGAACAAATGCCGGAGGATGCGGATTTCGTCGCCGCACTTACATACATCGACTTCACGAAAGGCGCGGATCTCGAGCTTGCGTGGCGTCAACTTCTCACGGCGTTGGGTGCGCCGCCGGAGGCCGAGCCGCCGAAGGCGCCGGAGCACGACGACTGGTTCCTCGACCATCCCTATCCCATGCCGCCCAACTTTACGGGGCGCATCGCCGAACGCGCCATGCTTACCGAATGGTTGGGCGGGGACGCGGCGCATCCGCTGCTGAGCCTGCGGGCGCTGGGCGGGTTCGGGAAAAGCGCGCTGGTCTGGCACTGGCTGACGCACGACGTCGAGTTCACCGACTGGCCGCGGGTCGTCTGGTGGAGCTTCTACGAGGGCGACGCCAGCTTCGACCATTTCCTGGCCGAAACGCTCCAGTATCTCAGTGGCGGAAAGGTGAAGCCGGATAAACTCTCGGTTAGTGAAGTCAGGGCGCTCCTGGAAATGCTCCATGGGCCCGGCACGCTGCTGGTGCTCGATGGTTTCGAGCGCGTCCTCCGCGCCTTCGGCGGGTTGGACGCGGCCTACAGAGGCGATGAACCCGGCCGGGCCGAATACAACGACCGCGACTGTATTTCGCCTCTCGCCGAAGAGTTTCTTCGCCACCTCGCCGTGCATCCGGGAATCCAGTCGAAGGTTCTGCTGACCACGCGGCTATGCCCGCGCATATTGGAGGCCAAAGGCGGCGGATTCCTTCAAGGCTGCCGTGAGGAGGAACTCACGCAGATGCAGCCGCCCGACGCGGTAGAGTTCTTCCTTGCCCAAGGCGTCCGCGGCACGCACACCGAGATCGAGCAGGCGTGCGCGCCTTACGGCTATCATCCGCTCAGCCTGCGGCTGCTGGCCGGGTTGATTGTGCGGGATTTCGAGCAACCCGGCGACATCGCCGCCGCCAAGCGGCTGGACGTGAGCGGCGATCTGGTCCAGCGGCAGCATCACGTACTCGAAACGGCCTACGACAGCCTGACGCCGGAGCGGCGGGCATTATTGAGCCGGATCGCCTGCTTCCGCAGCCCGGTGAAATACGACGCCCTCAAAGCGCTGGCGGAAACTGAATCGACTCCTAAGAAACAGAAAGGCAAAGGTAAAAAGGCCAAAGCAGTCTCTACGTCTTCGTCTCCTGGCATCTCATCTCTCGAGGCCGACCTGCGGGACTTGGTCGCGCGCGGGCTGCTGCACCACGACACCAAGGAGGGCCGGTTCGACCTGCATCCCATCGTGCGGCGCTACGCCTATGACCGGCTGGCTGCACCGGACCGCGCCGCCGCACACACCCGCCTGCGCGACTACTTCGCCGCCGTCCCGCCGCCGGACAAGGTGACGCGGCTGGAAGACCTGAACCCGGTGATCGAACTCTATCACCACACCGTCGGCGCAGGCCAATACGACGAGGCGTGGTCGCTTTTCCACGACCGCATCAACAAAGCCGCTTATTACCAACTCGGCGCCTATCAGTTGCAGATTGACCTGCTGCGCGCGCTGTTCCCAGACGGCGAAGACCGCCTGCCGCGCCTGAAAGATGAAAGCGCCCAAGCCTGGACGCTGAACGAACTGGCGAACTCCTACAGCCTCAGCGGCCAGCCCCGCCGTGCCGTGCCGCTGTTTGAGCAGCAGAATGCCATCCAAGAGAAGCGGGGCAACAAGGAAAACTTCGCCATCGGTTTGGGGAATGTGGCTCAGCAGCAGCTTGTTATCGGCGCGTTGCGGGCCGCCGAAGCCAACCTGCGCCGCAGCATCGCGCTGTGCCGGGAGATCAAGGACGAATTCGACGAGGCCATTGGGCATCAGGAACTGGGTCGGCTGCTGGCCTATCGCGGCGCGTATGCCGAGTCGGAAACAGAACTGGCGGCGGCGTTGAGAATGTTCGAGAAGCAGGCCGACGTGCAGGGGCAGGGGCAGGTATGGGCGTACCGCGCCCTGCGCGAACTCCTCCTGCTCCGTTCTGTTCCTCAATGCGCCCCGGCGCACAAGTCGGCAATGCGCCACGGCGCACAAGTCGACAATCAACAATCGACAATCAACTGGGCTCGCCGCGCGCTGGAATTGGCGGAAGAAAGGCAAAAGCAGGTGGGGCGGCCCAACGCGCGCGACTACGTCCGTGCTCACTGGCTCCTGGGCGCGGCGCACCGGGTTGCCGGCGAGCATGGCGAGGCCGAGCGCCATCTGCACGAGGCGCTCGAGCGCTGCCGCCGCATCAACTTGGTGGAGATGGAAGCCGACATCCTCATCAACCTGGCGCGGCTGCGTGCGGCGACGGGCGAGGCGGACGAAGCGCAACGGTTGGCCGAGGAGGCGCTGGTGATCACCGAACGCAGCGAGTATGCCCTGCAAGGCGCGGACGCCCGATTGGAATTGGCCAAACTCGCCCGCGCCCGCGGCGATAAATCCGCCGCGCTCGAGCACGCAAACGAAGCCCGCCGTCTCGCCACGTGCGATGGCCCGCCGGATTATGCGTACAAGGCCGCTTACGATGAAGCCGGGGCGCTGATCGAAAGGATGAAGGATGAAGGATGAATGCGGAAGGATGAAGGATGAAGGATGAAAAGAAGGCTCGAACCGGTGCGGTGGGGTCGCGGTGCGGTGGGGTCGCGCTCCCGCGCGACCGTAAGTTGTGGTGCGGGCGTCTCGCCTGCACATTCTACGCGCCCCGCAGGTGCATGCGAGATGCCCGCACCACAACATCCCCACGCCGCCGCTCACTTGTCTTCCTCCAGACTCCAGACTCCGGACTCCAGTCTCCATTTGACCCTTTCCGGTTTTCTTGCGATAGTAGTTGTTGGGCCGGGGCTGGGTTGGCCGGGTTGAGGAGAAACGCGATGAGATTGAGAAACGTTATTGTGTGCGCGTGTGCGCTGGTTTTTGTGGGGTGCCTTATGACGCGAAATGTTCAGCCGGCGTTAGCCGCCGGGGATTCAGCCGGAAGTCCGGGCGGAGATCCGGGTGCGACGTATGAGGCGAACTGGGCGTCGCTCGACCAGCGGGTGAATCCGGCATGGTTTGAGGATGCCAAATTCGGCATATTCATTCATTGGGGCGTGTATTCGGTGCCGTCGTGGGGCGAGAAGACGAAGTATGCGGAGTGGTATTGGCACGATATGATGAATAAGAAGGGCGCCACGTGGGCGTTCCATGAGAAGACGTACGGGGCCGACTTCAAATACCAGGATTTCGCGCCGATGTTTAAAGCGGAGATGTTCGACCCGGCGCAATGGGCGGACGTCTTCAAGCGGTCGGGCGCGAAGTATATCGTGCTGACGTCGAAACACCACGAGGGGTTCTGCCTGTGGCCGGACCCGAACAACTGGAATTGGAACGCGGTCGACGTCGGCCCGCACCGGGACCTGGCAGGCGACCTGATTACGGCGGTGCGTGCGGCGGGGCTGCGGATGGGTTTCTATTACTCGATCTACGAGTGGTTCAACCCGCTGTACAAAGCTGACGTCAACCGGTATGTCGATCAGTATATGCTGCCGCAGTTGAAAGACCTGGTCACCCGGTACCAGCCGGACATCGTGTGGCCGGACGGCGAGTGGGACCACCCGAGCGCGACCTGGCGGTCCGAGGAATTTTTGGCGTGGCTGTTCAACGAGTCGAACGCGCCGAAGGACGTCGTGGTCAACGACCGGTGGGGCAAAGAGTGCCGGAACGTGCACGGCGGGTTTGCCACGCCGGAGTACGGCCACCTGCCGGCGGGCCGGCTCACGGACGCGGGCCTGTTCGAGGAATGCCAGGGGATGGGCCATTCGTTCGGGTACAACCGGAACGAGGCGGCCGAGGATTACCGGTCGAGCACGGAACTGTTGCACCTGCTGATCGATAACGTGAGCCGTGGCGGCAACCTGCTGCTCGATATCGGGCCGACCGCCGATGGGCGAATCCCGGAAATCATGCAGCAGCGGCTGCTCGATATGGGCGAGTGGCTCGGGGTGAATGGCGAGGCCATCTATGGGGCGGACGCGTGGAAGGACGCGCCGAAACTCGAGACGGTGCGGTTCACGCAGAAGCCGGACGCCGTCTACGCGATCTGCCTCGAGTGGCCCGAGGGCGAGTTGGCGGTGGCGGGCGCGGGGACAGTGAAACAGGCGACGCTGCTCGGGCATAACCAGCCGCTCGAGGTGAAGTC
Organism: Bathyarchaeia archaeon; assembly: GCA_035530195.1. Taxonomy (GTDB): domain Bacteria; phylum Hydrogenedentota; class Hydrogenedentia; order Hydrogenedentales; family SLHB01; genus JAPLKX01. Next base: position 7,531 of record DATKVG010000190.1, read on the forward strand.
GGACGGCGGAACGGTGCGGGTCACGCCGCCGGTGTTGACGATCGACCAGATGCCGTGCCGGCACGCGTACGTGTTCCGGCTGGCGAGATGATGCGGCGCGTCTGTGCCGCTCTGGCCATCGTGATGAGTGCGCCCGCGTTCAGTGAAGATTCGCTGAGGATTCTCGATCCGCGCGATGGCGACGTGCTCAATCATGACGACGGCGGGGAAACGGCGGAGGCGCTCAGCATCACGGTGCGCGGGGTTGCGCCGCTGACGGGGCCGGTGCGGGTTAACGGGCGCGCGGCGCGGGTCGAGGGGGGAACGTTCGAGTGCGTCGTGCCGCTCACGGGCCGGCGCAACACGATCGTTGCCGAGGCGGGAGATCAAAAAGACACTATCGAAGTCTGGTGGGACAAGGCGAGCCGGAAACGTTACCGGTTTTCGGTCGACGACAACATTTTCTTCCTCAAAGATCTTGCGGCCGATCCCGATAAGTATCGTTCGTTGTTCGACCACTGGTACCTCGAGTTCTGGCGCGAAATGCACAACGTCTACGGCGCGAAGATCCATATCAACATCTATTACCAGACCGACGGGTTCAACCTGAGCCAAATGCCGCCGAAATGGAAGGCCGAATGGCAGGCGAACGCGCCGTGGCTGCACCTGAGTTTCCACGCGCTCGGGGATAAACCCGACCGGCCCTACATGGGCGCGTCGTATGAGCAAATCGCCCGCGATTACGATCTCGTGGTGGGCGAGATCCGGCGGTTCGCGGGTCCGGACGTCTTGACGCGGACAACCACGGTCCACTGGGCCGAGTGCCCGAAGGAGGCGGTCAAAGCGCTTCGCGACCGTGGCATCGAGCAGGTTATCGGTCTGTTTGGCACGGGCCACGGTGTGACCACGGCGTGTTACTACCTGTCGCCGGAACAATCGGCTTATTGCGACACCCGCCCCGCATGGTACGACAAAGAGACGGACATGTTTTTTATCCCGTGCGCGATCGTGGTGAATTCGTACGGAGCGGGCGAGATACAGGCGAAGCTCGACGCGCGGGCGGCGTCGCCTCACGCGGGCGAAGTGGTCGAGTTGCTGATCCACGAGCAGTATTTCCGGAACGAGCTCGAGTATTATCAGGCGGACGCGATGGACAAAGTGCGTGCTGCGCTCGATTGGGTCAAGGCGCGCGGCTACGAGCCGGTATTCTGGAGCGACGGGTTTTTGGGGAAGTAGCGACTTTTCTTGAACTGACGTAACCAAGGCCGCAAAAAGCGGGGACAGACACGCTTTTTTCAAACTGCCGAAAAAAGCGAGTCAGTTCCCGTTTTTTGCTAGTCGTCGATGTGGAGGTGGCCCCACTTGCGCCACTGCTCGTGCTCGTATTTCATCGCAACGCCTGAGATGGGAGACGCCACGAGCATTACCAAGAGTATTCCGATACCGAGTCGGCGTCCAAATTCGCCACTGAACACGTCCACGAGAATGCCGCCGTCGGCCGGGTTGATGATCCACACAAAGAGCATGATCGGGGCGATCATCAGCACGATCTGCGCGCACATGAACAGGCACAATGCCCCGCCTTTAACCCATGCCCGGGCGGGCGTCGTTTTCGACATCAGCCGCCGCAGGCCCGTCAGGTCCGCAAAATAATAGGTGACAAAGCTTCCCACAACCACCGACAAATAAGAAAACGACAGCATCATCAGGCAATAGGCTGCCGGGTTGGCGTTGCGTTGGCGGAACGAGAACAGCCCCGACCATCGCACCGCCAGAGTGAACAGCAAAAGGCCGCCTATTGCCAGCGCCATATGGGCGGTCCGCACGAGCGCGAAATGTAACGCGGTCTCACCCTCGGCCTTTTCGAAATAGCGGTCGAGAAAAGGGGAAGCCGGCAGGGGCAAGCAGGCCAGACGTTCCAGGGCGGGCACGGTTCGCTGCAGGTCGGCCCGGAGCTCCGCGGGATCGCCGAGCTGTTGGATGGCTTCGGCGCATGCGGCCGTTTCGCCGGCTCCGGCGGCCATAAGGGCTTCGGCTTTCTGGACGAGGTGTGCGAGCAGTTCGTTGCGCATCTTGGTCTTTCGGCCCGCGGCGGCGCGGATTGGGCGGATGATGCGCTCGACGTGGATCTTGAGTTGTTCCATGGTTATGCCTCCACGATACGGCCGATGACGGCCACGAAATTGCGCCAGGATTCGCGGCGTCGGGCGAGTTCGCGCTTGCCGGCGGCCGTGAGGTGGTAATTGCGCCTGCGCGGGCCACGCCGGGCTTCGGCGCCGCGTTCCCATGCGCCTTTTATCAGGCCGGCCTCTTCGAGCCGGTACAACGCAGGGTAGAGGGTTCCTTCTTTGAGTTTGAGTGCGCCGCACCCGGCCGCTTCGAGGCGCTGCAGGATTTCGTACCCGTGGGCTTCGCCCCGTTCGAGCACGGAGAGCACCATCGTTTCGAGATGCCCGCGCAACTCATCTCCCCGGATATCGTTCATGCTATATATTTAGACACACTGGGTATGGAATTGTCAACAAAAATTATTGCGGGTATACGTATTGACACGGATGGGCAAGTTTCAACCGTCCTGATCGTGTCCATGGTCTCCATTGTCCCATGTACCGTTTTTGGACGCGGGGTGGTTGGGAAAGAGGCGAATTGGGCATTTGATTTCTCACTTTGCGCCACAAGCTGTTATACTACCCGTGTTTAAAGAGATGAAGGAAGCCGTTGTGCCGGACTGCGAGGAGGTTGTCGTTTACACGGACGGCGCGTGTGATCCGAACCCCGGTGTGGGGGGTTGGGCGGCGGTGCTTCGGTACAAGGGCCGGTACAAAGAGATATCGGGCGGCGAGGTGCGTTCCACGAACAACCGGATGGAACTGACGGCGGCCATCAAGGCGCTCGAGACGCTGAAACGGGCGTCAAAAGTCTTGCTTCATACGGACTCGGAGTACCTGCAGAAGGGCGTCACGCAGTGGTTGCCGTCCTGGAAGCGGCTGAATTGGCGGCGGAAAACGGGCAGAATCAAGAACATCGACCTTTGGCAACGTCTGGATGATCTGATTCAGAGGCACGACGTGGCGTGGCGTTGGGTGCGAGGTCATTCGGGCGACCCGGCCAACGAACGGTGCGACGAATTGGCGACGGCGGAAATCCGCAAGTTGCGGTGCGACTGAGAGAGCTGGGAAAAAGAATGCTGGCTGGCAGAAAAAAGCGGCTGCGTCAGCGGATGCTGCGTTACCTGATTCCGATCCTGATCGGAATGGCGGGGTTGCTTTTTGCGAGTTGGGCGCCTTTGGGGAGCCCGTTGCTGCGGTTTACGGTGGTTCTGTTGTCGGTGGCGGTACCGCTGTTTGCGGGGGGCAACCTGCTTGTGGGGAGCCGGGGAATAGAGAAGCTGGTGATGCTGGCGGGTGTGCTGATGCTGCTTTTGGGTGCGGCGGTCACGTTCAGCGATTTTCCGGTGGCGCCGGGCGACCTTAACCGTTACCAGATGAACATTCTGACGATTTCGCGGTGGCTGGGGATGGGGAGCCTGATGCTGGGTCTGTTTGTGGTGCTGATCGGTGTGGTGCGGACGGGCGAAGCTATCGAGCAGCTCGGCGATCGGTTCCGCCAACTGGCCGACCACATCAGTGAAGGGTTCGTGCTGTCGCTGCCGGACGGGACGGTTGTTACGGTGAACCAGCGGTTTCTGGAGATGTTCGATGTCACGGAAGACGACGTGATAGGCGAGAATGTGCGGGATTTGGTGGCCCGCGATGAGACATCGTTCCTGGGTCCGCACCTGGATCTTCGGGCGAAGGGTTTGGCGTCGGAATACGAGGTCAATTGGACCACGCGGGGCGAAGACCGCCAGCTCTGGATCAGCGGGACGCCCATCTTCGACCGGCACGGCCACCACATGGGCACCCTAGCCACGATCCGCGATATCACGGAAAAGAACCGGATGTCGTTCCGGCTCGAACAATATGCGAAAGGCTTGCAGGACCTGGTCGAGGAGCAGACGCAGAGGTTGCGGGGGTCGGAAGAGCAGTTGCGCGATCTGCTGATGCACATGAATGAAGGGTTCCTCACGATTGATTCGGGGTACCGGATCCAGTTTGCCAACAAGCGGATCAGCGAACTGCTGCGGACGAGTGCGGACGCGCTGCGGGGCCGGGAGATCTTCGATTTCATCGACCCGTCAGGCCGGGTGAAGCTGCTCGAGCAACTGCGCACGGAGCGGATGGGGCTTGATACGGGTGCGCGGCCGGAAGTCGTGTTCAGCGGTGCGGACGGCCGGTCGATCCACGCGGTGGTGGCGGTGTCGCCGGTGAAAGGGTCCGGCGAGGAGGAAGCGGCGGCGGGAAGGCTCGGGGAGCATGCTGCGGCTCGGGGAGAAGAGGCCACGCGGTACTCGCTGGTGATAACGGACGTGAGCCAGCTCAAGCACATGCAGCGCCAACTCGAGTTGCGTGCGTCGGAGCTCGAGGTGGCGAACCGGGAACTGCGGATGTACGGGCGGGCCAAGGACAGTTTTCTGTCCAACGTGAGCCACGAACTCAAGACGCCGCTGAGCACCATCAACGGGTACGTCGAGATGCTCGAGTCGGGGAGCCTTGGGCAGCTCCAGGTGCCTCAGGCGAATGCGCTGATGGTGATGGGGAGAAACGTGAAGCGTCTGGTGAGCCTGATCAACGAGATGATCGAGTTCAGCCGGATGGAGATCCGGGGTGTGCAGCTCAAGGTGGTGCTGTTCAGCCTCGAGCGGCTGCTGCGGGAGGCGGTGGCGTCGATCCAGCCGCAGGCGCTCATCAAAGACCTCAGCATCAGCATTTTTGCATCGGAAGAGTTGCCGCCGGTATGGGGCGACCGGGGGAAAATTGCGCAGGTGATGGGCATCCTGCTTTCGAACGCGGTGAAGTTCAGCCACGAGGGCGGTGTGATCCAGGTGCAGGTGGTTGAGCGTCCGGACGGTCTGGGGATCGCGGTGAGCGACACGGGGATTGGAATCGATCCCGTCAACCATACGCGGGTGTTCGAGAAGTTTTACCAGGTGGACGGTTCGATGAGCCGGCGGTTCGAAGGCGCGGGGATCGGCCTGTCGATAGCCAAGAGCATCGTGGAAGCGCACGGGGGGAAAATCGAGCTTGAAAGCGAGTTGGGCAAAGGCAGCACGTTCTCGGTTGTGCTGCCGGCCGCGGTGTTTGATTCGTCGCACTCGGCGGAGAGCGCGGCGGGGCTTGACACGTTGCGGGTGCTGGTGGTTGCGGCGGGGGAGACGTTGCGCAGCACGGTGCGTGCGGTGCTGGGTGGTTGCGGGTGCAAGGTGGTGGAGGCGTCGAACGGCTACGAGAGCGAGCGGCTGGCCACGGAAACCACGCCGGACCTGATCCTGTTTGACGAGGTAGTGTCTGACGGGGCAGGGGCGACCGCCGTGATGAACCTTCATCAGAACCTGGATACGGCCAATATACCGATGGTGGCGTTTGCCGGGGAGGGGGATGCGGGCGAGGACGGGCTGACGGAATACGCCCACGAGATGCATGTCGTGACAAAACCGTTTAACGCCCAGGGGTTGCTGAACGTGATCCGGAACGTGTGTTTCAACGAGCCGATCCCGGCGGCGGCGGCACCTGCTGAGACGCCGAAGGCGTTGCCGCGCGTGCTGGTGCTTGATGGTGACGCGGACCTGCTGGAGTGGGTAGAGACGGCCCTGGCTCGGCGGAATATCGATTGTGCGACGGCGACGGAAGTCGTCAAGGCGCTGGAACTTGCGCGTCAGAATCCGCCGGATGTGATTTTTGCCGATGCCGATATGGCGGAGGCGGAGGCGGAGGCGGGCGGCCTTGTGTCGAAATTCCGCCAATGCCCGGGCGTGCGTGCGCCGGTATACGTTCTTACGACGCTTGGCGAAGCGCTTACGACGTTGGAGGGCGCGGCGGGATCGATTAAGAAACCGTTTCAGATAGATCAGATGATGGCCATTGTAAAGGAAGTCGTCTTGGCTTCGGAGAACTCGCCCACACCTGCGGCGTAAGCGCGGCTTAGGTGGTTATATAGCCGAGCGCAATGGATTAGCTTTTCCCAGCGAATTCAAACGTGTATAAGCAAGACACCGGTAACGCCCCGGCTGTGCCGGGGGACTCACAACGGTTTGCCCTTTCCGGCAGTGGTTGGTGGGCATTAGGTGATGGCACTGGATGGACGGTTTGTCATGAACGCTGAAAGCGATTGGAGAAGTCACGCTGAAGCGCGCTGGAATAAGAAGGGTAGAATGCCGTATCCACCCCTGCTAAAGCAGGGTGCAAAGAGGAGCCCGCTGAAGCGGGCTAAATCTACGGGTTATGAAGGTGGCCCCGTGTTTGCGAACCAGCCCCCTTGGGGGGCTGGCAACAATAAGCCCCCGTCTCTGCCGGGGGCCATTTAACTGTTTCGAGGTTGAGAACTGTCCCACACGGGGCAAGAGGAAGTGCGTCAGGTATGAAGGAGTTGCTGTCCCGGAACAGGCATGATGGAATACGACTGGCGGTGCGGCTTTGCCTGGTGATGCTGGTGGTAGCGGGCACGATGGGGGCGTCGAAGCCGGCCCGGAAGTCACGCAAGGCGGCCGCCCGGAAACCCAAGCCCGATGTCAGCTCGATCTGCATTGAAGCGGGGACCGGGTTGGTCATCATGGAGGAAAATGCGGACAAGGCGCGGCCGCCCGCCAGCATGGTCAAGATGATGCAAATGCTGCTCGTGAGCGAAGGGCTGCGGGCGGGCCGTTGGACGCTCGATACGCCGATAAAGGTCAGCGCCAAGGCGGAGGCGATGGGGGGTACGCAGGTAGAACTGAAGGAAAACGAGGAGTTCCCGCTGGGCCAGATGATGCAGGCGGTTGCGGTGTGCTCGGCGAACGATGCGGCGATGGCGGTGGCGGAGGCATTGTGGGGCGATGAGAAAACCTACCTGGAAACCGTCAATGAGCGGGCCGCCGAACTGGGAATGAAGAACACGAAGTTCAGCAGCGTCCATGGGTTGCCTCCCGATCCCGGCGAAGAAATCGATGTCACGACCGCCCGGGAGATGGCCCGCCTCGCACAGTTCTGCGTGCTCGATCCCATCATCCTGCAATGGACCAGCCAAAAGGAATTGGCGTTCCGCCCGACCGATCCCGTAAAGAAGAATACCAACCAGTTGCTCGAAATCATGCCGGACTGCGACGGGCTGAAAACGGGCTTTATCAGGAGCGCGGGGTTCTGCCTGACGGCGACGGCGGTGCGAGACGGTATCCGTCTGATTTCGGTGGTGATGGGCATGACCTCGAACAGCAACCGGTTCGTCGAGTCGCAGAAGGTGCTGGATACGGCCTTCGGGCAAGTAACGAAGAAGCGGGTGGTGGCGAAGGGTGCGCCGGTGGGCGAGCCGGTGCCGGTGGCCAATTGCGAGACGCGGACCGTCAGCCTGACGGCGGCGGACGACCTTTGGGTGGTAGTCAAGCATGACGACGCCGACAAGCTTAAAGTGGCGCCAAAATATCCGGCGCTGATCCATGCGCCGCTCACGGCGGGCGCGCCAGTGGGCGAGGTCAACGTGGAACTGGCCGGAAAACTTCTTGGGACAGTCGCCCTGACGGCGCCGGTTACGCTGAAGGAAGCGGACCTGCGCTGGAAGCTCATGAACAGCCTTGCCATGCCCAGGAAATAATCTCGACAGGCGCAGTCGACTTATTGAGCGGGAGACTGAATGCGGTAGAGGTGGGTTTTGGTGCGGAGGAACAGGCTGTTGCCGGAGACGGCAGGCGACGCCATGAATCCGTCATCGAGCCTGCTGGTGGCGAGGACTTCGTATTGGGGCCCGGCCTCCAACACGGTTGTCTTGCCTTGTGTGCTGAAGAAATAGAGGTGGTCCTTGGCGCAGATGGGCGACGCTTCGTAATTCCCGCCGATTTGTTCGGTCCAGAGGATACGGCCGGTTGCGGCTTCGATACAGGCGACGGCGCCGTCTCCGCTTACCGTATAAAGCAGATCGCCGACAAGTATGGGCGAGGGCTCCTGGGGCACGATGGGGTCTTTGATTCTCCACGCCACGTGTGTGTCGGTGACGTCGCCCTTGCCGTCAACCTTGACCGCCCACAGTTCCTGCTCGCCGCCGCGGCCCGTGGTGATGAACGCGAGACCGTTGCCGTATACGGGCCGTGCCGCGGGCGTATAGGCGGTGTTGTGCGTTTTCCAGATCTCGATGCCCGTGCGCGGGTCGTAGGCAAACGCCGCCGACGACCCGAGCGTGATCAGTTGTTTGCCGGAAGCGCCGTCGATGACGAGCGGCGTCGAGAAGGCTTTTCTAAAATCGCCTTCGCGTTTTGGGAGGCCGTTTTCGTCGAGGTCCTGCCAGACGGTGGTTCTGTCAATTTTCCAGATGGTTTTACCGGATTTTTTGTCGAGCGCGGCCACATACTGGACGTCGACGCCGTCAAACGTGAGGATAAGCAAGTCTTCAAACAGGACGGGAGACGAGCCGGGGCCGCGAAAGTGGCGGCAGGGGAGGTCGGTGCGCTGCCAGAGAACCGTTTTGGTTTCGGTATCGAGGCATGCGGTGCCGTAGCGGCCGAAATGGACGTAGACCCTGCCGGGCTCGATAACGGGCGAAGGCGAAGCGTAGGTGTTGACGTTGTTGCCGAGCGGTTCGGGGTTATCGGAGTAAAACAGGCGCTCGTTGAACACAATTTGGCCGGTCTCGGCGTCGACGCAGATCGCGTAGAAATCGTTGCCTTCGGGCGTGGCGGTGGTGAGCCAGACCTGACCACCGAGGACGACGGGAGTGGACCAGCCTTTGTGCGGGATCTTGGTTTTCCACCGGACGTTTTCGGTTTCGCTCCACGTGAGGGGAAGGCCGGCGGCTTCGGCAATGCCGTTGCCCGAGGGACCTCGGAATTCCGGCCAGTCCGCGGCGAAAAGAGTAGGGGAAAATGTGCAGACAATTGCCGCAACGAAGAGTTGACTCATACATGTTCCTTTAAAGGCAAAGCCACAGGTTCGAGGGATTCTACTGTATTAAGCGGAGATTTGGGAAGTCCACCATCCGAAGGCGGCTAAGAAGCCGCATAGACACCCCGTCTAAAGACGGGTGCAAAGAGGAGCCGGCTGAAGCCGGCTAATTTATGCGGCTCTGCCGGGGGACTCACAACGGTAAGTCCTGGGCTTTGCCGGGAGACATTTAAGCGGCGTCCCCGCCGCTTCATTGCATCATCCAATGCCGTGTGGCGGCCGTAGTAGCGGTGTCCTCGGCGGTTCACTCTTGGAGTTACAGCCAACCACAGCAAAACTTGCGAAGCCTGCCGTTTACTCGCTATTGTTTTGTGCGGACAGAAAATGCGCGGCAGCATCCTGCCGGGCGGGAGGGAAACGACACATGGCGGCATACAAGGGGCGTTACCGGTTTTCATTCGGCCCGTGGAATATTGACCAGGGCGGCGATCCGTTTGGGCCGGTCGTGCGCAAGCCGGAATTGCTGAGGAAGAAGATGCAGGTAGCGCGCGATCTGGGGTTTGACGGGATGCAGTTCCATGACGACGACGTCGTGGACGACCTGGACAAGAAAACAGCCGCCGAGATCAGCAGGACCGCCAAAAAAGTCAAGAAAATGCTCGTGGACCACGGCCTCGAACCGGAGTTTGTCGCGCCGCGGTTGTGGTTTGCTCCCGAAACCATCGACGGGGCTTATTCGAACCCGGATCCGAAGTGCCGGCGGTACGCCATCGAGCGCACCAAGAAGGCCATCGAGATTGCCAACACGCTCGGCACACGCAATATCGTGCTGTGGCTGTCGCGCGAAGGGACGTATATCCGCGAGAGCAAAGTGGGCCGGGAAGGCGTGCTGATGATCAGGGATGCCATTAACACGATCCTGGAATACGACCCGCACGTCAGAATCCTGATCGAGCCCAAACCCAATGAGCCGGTCGACAGCGCCCTGATCCCGACCATCGGCCACGCTATCGGACTTAGTTACATAACGATTGATCCGCGGCGTGTTGGCGGCCTGATCGAATCCGCCCACTCGATCCTCGCCGGGCTCGACCCGGCCGACGACATGGCCTACGCGCTGGCGCACAAAAAGCTGTGGAGCGTCCATCTCAACGACCAGGGCGGGCTGAAGTTCGACGAAGACAAGAGCTTTGGGTCGTATAACCTGCGCAGGGCGTTCAACCAGGTGCGCGTACTCGAAGAGGCCTCTTACGGGCGCAACGGCGAATGGGTCGGCCTCGATGTCAAAGCCATGCGTACGCAGAAGCAGGCCGTCGCTTGGAAACACCTTCGCAACAGCAAACAAACTTTCATGAACCTGCTGGAGAAAGTACGCACGCTCGACCGGAAGGTCGAAGCCCAGTTGAAAGCCGCGCGCGACTACGAGGAACTGGACCGGTACATCCTCGCCCACCTCATGGGCGTGAAAGCATAGGGACGCGCCCCGGCCGCGCTTCTCAGGGCTCATCGTGGGGGGTGTCCCACTGTTTGTTTTAAGACTCTGCACGGACGAACACGGACCGACACGGACAAGCACGGACAAGCACGGACAAAGAGTTTTTGTGGTCCGTGTTTGTCCATGTCGGTCTGTGTTGTATTCGCGCGGTCTTACTTGTCGAGTTTCCCGCAGATGGCCGCCAGACTGGCGTCGTGCGTCGCCGTGGAAAGCTCGATAATTGCGTGGCGGAACACGGGTAGCGGGTCGCCTTCCTCGACGAACTTGTTGAGCATCTGGCGCAATGCATCTAGGAGCTTTTCGCCATCGAGGCGGGCGAGCTCGGGTGCTTTTTTATAAAACTCGCCCGGGAACTCGCTGTTGAACTGCCGCTTGACATCGAGCGAGATATGATCGGGAATCCGCTCGGCCGCGGTCGACAACTCGAACTCCGGGCCAAGCCGGCGCAGGCAGACCCGGTACATCTCGAGCGCGAGAAGGTCGGCGTCGCGTTTTGCGTCCTCGCGCGTCCCGCCGGGCGCTTCGGCTTCCGAATAGATCTTGATCTTGGGCTCTGTGCCGGACGGGCGGACGATGGCGCGGCCGGTGGCCGTGCAGAATTCGAGCAGGTCGTTGGACTTCGCCATCGACGACTCGGGGTCGAAACCCGGTTGATCCCGGAGCGGTTTCTGAAAGTCGTTGAACCGGGTGACCTTTCTGTCGCCGATTTCGGTGGGCGGCGATTCGCGCAGCGACGCCATCATCCCGCGCAGCATGTCGGACCCGCGGATGCCCCGCATCAGCAGCGCCCGCGCACCGTTCCCGAAATTCCCTGCATTCTGCGCCACCTCGTCCAGGTACTCGACCAGCGTTTTGCCTTCGGCGTCGAGCGCGCAAACGAGGTCCGCCAGCATGAGGGCGGGTCCGGCGGCGTCCTTGTCTCGGATCGTGTGGGTGAGCAGATACCCGTGGCTTTCCTCGACCGCCAGGATCAGGTCGGACACCTTCGCGTGAAGGTTTTCGTACCGGCCCTCGGCCTCGAGCGCGCGAAGCACCTCGGCGACGTACTTATACCCGATCAAGAGATCGCCGGCGATCGGCCGGCCCGCCTTGGCCGCAATACGCTGGACCAGCGACGAGGTGACAATCGTCTTGATGATGAAGCCGCTGCGGTGCGCCGGGCCGCGCTTTTCATCCAGCACCATGTAATACGTAAGTATACAAGCAATCTCATTCCCGGTGAGGTGGCGCCACTTGCCGGCCGCATCCTTGGCCAAAACGCCGATACGGTCCGCGTCCGGGTCCGTCGAGAAAACCACCGAAGATCCGCACGCCGTCGCGGTCTCGATAGCGGGCCACGCCGCCTCCGGCACTTCGGGATTGGGCAGGTGAAACGGGATGCCCGGAAACGTCCCGTCAAACGCCGCCTGGGGTTCGTGCACCACGACATTGTGGCCGGCCCGCAGCAAGACTTCCTCGACGGTTGTCCGGCCCGTCCCGCACAGGGGCGTATACGTGATTGGCCTTGGTTGAACCTTCTCGGGCGGATGAAGGCCCCGCTTCAGGGCGAGGTTCATCGAAATGTACTTCTCATGCACGTCGGCAGGCAGGGTGGCGACCAGTCCCTTCGCGGCAGCCTCCTCGAAGGGCATGCGCATGACCGGTTCGAACTGGTTCATATACTCGGCCAGTGCTTCGTCGTACGGGGGTATGTCCTGCGCGCCGTGGACGTTATAGAACTTGAACCCGTTGTCGTCGGGGTGGTTGTGGGATGCGCTCATGTTGACGCCGCCGTGTGCCCCGAGCAGCCGAAGCGAAAACGACAACTCCGGCGTCGAGAGGTAGTTGTCCGGCCGCGATAGGTCAACGAAATAGCATCGGATCCCGTTTGCGGCGTAGATTTCGGCGGCGATCACGGCCAGTTTGCGCGACGATAGGTCCAATAAAGGGTTGTGGCTGACGAACTTATAGGTCCCGAGCATGTCCTTGAAGATCCGGACGTCGAACGCCACGACAACCGACAGGTCCCCCGCCCCTTTGAATTCCTTGCGCAGGTAGTTGCAGTGGCCCAAAACCGACAGGGACACGGTGGCCTGGTTGATCCGGTTCGGCCCAAACCCGACCCGGCCGCGCCGCCCGCCGGTGCCGAACGGGATAAATTGGTAAAAACTGTCCAGCAGCAACTCGTACTTCCCTGTGGCGATGTGGGCCAGGACGGCGTCGCGCTGTGGCCGGCACAATTCTTCGGTCATCCACAGTTCTATAAAACGAACGGCGGCCTCGGTGCGTTCCGCCGAGTTGCTCAGGAGCAAGAACTTCTTTTCTACTTCCTTTGCGCAACGGCGCCAGTCCAAGGAGGTTGAGTTAGTCGTCATGCGGTACATCTCCCATCCACATTCAGGGGCCGGACAAAACACACCCCGGTGTGCAAAACATAACGGCATTTGCCCCGGAGAAAATCCTGGGTCTCACCCTCGCCGTTACGGTATCGCCAAGAAAAACGGCCCCAACCGCTTAAATATCATCGGATTGCGCAACTCCCGCCGGCACGGCCAAGACGCTCCGCAAACCTCAAAAACATCGTAGCACCCGCGCCCAGGCGATCTCAACAGCCCCGTCGGCACGCCCTGGCCCGAGGTAGTCCTCAAATTGACCTTTAGTCAAGAGTTTGTTATCATGCCGCTCTTTGAACGGAATTCCCACACTGGCTACAGGATTTGCCGTGAACAGAATTGAAATTAACTTTGAACGGTGCAAAGGCTGTTACCTTTGCGTCGATGCTTGCCCAAAGCACCTGATCGAACAAGGCACCGAACTTAACGCCAGCGGGTACTATCCCGCACGCCCGACTGCCGAAACCACCTGCACCGCATGCGCCCTGTGCGCCACCGTGTGCCCGGATGTCGCCATCGAGGTATTCAAGGACGTCGAGGCGCCGCCGTCCAAGGCCGCCGGCGCGCCCAAGGCCGCCGGCGCGCCCAAGGCTCAACCAGAGGGAATCAAGAGTTGTGGCTGATCGAGGCCCGAAAAAGCTGGTAAAAGGCAACGTTGCGCTGGCCGAGGGCGCGGTTCAGGCGGGTCTTCGGTGCTATTTTGGCTACCCGATAACCCCGCAGAACGAGGTTCCCGAATACCTGTCGGGGCGGCTGCCGCAAGTGGGCGGGATTTTTCTCCAGGCGGAAAGCGAGCTGGCCAGCATCAACATGGTTTTGGGTGCGTCGGCGGCGGGCGTGCGTGCGATGACCAGTTCGTCGAGCCCCGGCATCTCGCTCATGCAGGAAGGGATATCATTCCTGGCGGGCGACCAACTTCCGGCCGTGATCGTGAACGTGATGCGGTGCGGGCCCGGCTTGGGCGGCATCAAAACCACCCAGGGCGACTACTACCAGGCCACGCGCGGCGGCGGGCACGGCGACTACAGGACCATCGTGCTGGCGCCGGCGACCGTGCAGGAAATGTTCGATTTTGCCGTGCTCGCGTTTGAACTCGCCGACAAGTACCGCAACCCCGTCCTGATTCTCGGAGACGCCGTCATCGGCCAGATGGCCGAAGGCGCCTACCTCATCCCAGACAGGCCCATCGTCACCGTCGACAAACCCTATATCCTCACCGGCGCCCAGGGACGGCCCCCGCAGAATCTGCGGAGCATGTACCTCGAAGGCGACGATCAGGAAGATCTCAATTACGTCCTCCAGGACAAATACCGCCAAATCGAGCGCGACGAGGTCCGCTACAAGACCACTCAAGTCGATGATGCCGATACCGTCGTTGTCGCGTTCGGGATCGCGGCACGGATCGCGCTCAGCGCCGTCCGCGAAGCTCGCAAGATGGGAATGAAAGTCGGCCTGTTCCGGCCGGTGACGCTGTGGCCGTTCCCAACCCCGCAGTTGCGGGAGTTGTCGCAGCGCGTCAACAAGTTCCTGGATTTCGAGTTGAACCTCGGCCAGATGGTGGACGACGTGCGGACCGCCGTCGTGCCCGGCACAGAAGTTGATTTTTACGGGCGTCCCGCGGGCGGACTGCCAACGCCGGCCGATGTCATCGAAAAACTGAAGGAGTTGTAGGTCGTGCCCAAGAAAGTGTTCAGCCGGCCCGAGGGGTTGCTCGACGTTGCAACCCACTACTGCGCGGGGTGCACGCACGGCACCGCACACCGGCTCGTGGCCGAAGCCCTCGACCATTTTGGCGTGCGGCAGCGGGCGGTGGGTGTGGCGCCCGCGGGGTGCAGCGTCATGATGTACAAGTACTTCAACTGCGACACCATCGAGGCCGCACATGGCCGCGCGCTCGCCGTCGGCACCGGGATCAAACGGGCCCGGCCCGACCTGTTCGTGTTCACCTACCAGGGCGACGGCGACCTCGCCAGCATCGGCCTGTGCGAAACCATGCACGCCGCCAACCGCGGCGAAGGCATCAGCGTCATTTATGTCAACAACGCCGTGTACGGCATGACCGGCGGCCAGATGGCCCCGACGACGCTGCTCTGCCAGCGGACCACCACGACGCCCGCCGGCCGCACCGTGGCCAACGAAGGGTTCCCGCTGAAGATGGCGGAGCTCATGGCGAACCTCGAGGGCGTCACCTACTGCGAACGCGTCGCCATGTACGATGTCAAGCAGGTCCGCCGGGCACGGAAAGCCATATTCCACGCGTTCGAAATTCAGATCAACCACAACGGGTTCGGGTTTGTCGAGTTGCTCTCCGCGTGCCCGACCAACTTGAAAATTCCTCCCGCGAAAGCGCAGAAATGGGTTGCCGAGGAGATGGTGAAAACGTTCCCGCTGGGCGTGTTCAAGGACTTGGCCGCCGGGCCGCCGCCCGCGCCATCCGCGCCATCCGCACCGGCCGCAGAAGGGACCGCCCATGCTGTTTGAGACCGTAATGTCGGGGTTCGGCGGCCAGGGCGTGATGTACATGGGGGACCTGCTGGGACAGGCCGGAATCGCCGAAGGGCGCAACGCCACCTTTTTCCCCACCTACGGCGTGGCGATGCGCGGCGGGACCGCCAACTGCGTTGTCGTCATCTCCGACGAAGAAATCGGCTCGCCCCTGCTCGATGAGCCCGACGGCGCCATTCTGATGAACCAGCAGTCGCTCGTGCGGTTTCAATCCGTCGTAAAAAAAGGCGGCCTCATCGTCGGCAACAGTTCCATCCTGAAGCCCGAAACCTGCACGCGCAACGGCGATGTACGCACCATCTGGATTCCGGCCACCGAGATTTCACGTGAAGTCACGGGCAACGAGCGTTCCGGGAACATTGTCGCATTTGGCGCTTTTTTGAACACCGAACCTGTTGTCAAAATCCAGACGGCCGAAAAGATTTTCCGGGGGCTGGCCGGCCGTAAAAAAGACATGATCGAAAAGAATCTGGCGGCGCTCCATGCGGGCATTGAATACGCCGCTCGCGCCGGCTGATCCGTATTGTGTTTCACACCCCTTAACAGGGCAAAACAAGGAGCATTGACATGGCGCAGCTTCAGGAAGTTGTCGTAGTCGATGCCGTCCGCAGCGCGATCGGCAAGTCCGGCGTGGACGGGATGAAAAAGAACGGCCAACTGTGCCAGGCGTCCGCGCAGGAATTGCTCGCCGCCGTGATGCGGGGGCTGCTCGACCGCGTCAAGGCCAAAAGCCCGAGGTTCGACGAGCACATCATCGAAGACGTCATCATCGGCTGCCTGAGCCAGGTCGGGGAACAAGGCTCGGATATCGCACGGATCACCGCACTCCTCGCCGGCATCCCTCAGGACGCCTGCGGATGTACCGTCAACCAGTTCTGCAACGCCGGCCTCAAAGCCATCATGTTCGGCGCACAAAGCATCCAGGTTGGCAACGGCGACGCCATGGTGTGCGGCGGCGTCGAGTTGATGTCCCACTATCCGATTTGGTGCGACATCGAGGTCGCCAAAAAAGTCGGGATGCCCGTCCGGTTCACAAGCCGCCTCGGCGAAATCGGCATGGACGTGGCGCAGGGCCTGTGTGCCGAGAAGATCTCCGAAGACGAAGGGCACACCCGCGAGGATCTCGATCGGTTCGGCATGTGGAGCATGCAGAAAGCCGTCACCGCACAGCGCAACGGCTGGTTCGCCACCAACATCATCCCATTCGAGTACACCTGGGAAGGCGAAACCCGCCGCGTCGAAGTCGACGAAGTCCTCCGGCCACTGGCCGTTGACGATCCCGACACCTACTGGCAGGGACTCGCAAAACTCAGGACGCCCTTCAAGGAAAACGGGCGCGTCACGCCGGGCAACGCCTCACAAATCGTCGACGGCGCCGCGGCGGTCCTGCTGATGAGCGCCAAAAAGGCCGAAGAACTCGATCTCAAACCCCTGGCCGTTATCCGCTCGCTCGCCGTTGCGGGCGGCGAGCCGATGCCCATGTTGCTCGCGCCGATCCCGGCCGTCAAAAAGGCCCTCAAACGCGCCGGGAAAACCATTGACGACATGGACGTCATCGAACCCAATGAGGCGTTCGCGACGCCCTGCCTCGCGTTTGCAAAAGCGTTCGGCTACGCCTACGACGACCCGCGCGTCAACCCGACCGGCGGGGCCATCGCGCTTGGACATCCGATCGGCGCGACGGGCGCGTTCTATTTTGGGGAAATGGTGCATCACCTCAAGCGCACCGGCGGCAAATACGGCCTCCAGATGATTTGCGGCGGGGGCGGCCTGGGTATCGCGGCCGTCGTCGAAGCCGTATAAGCGAAAAACGGGGACTGCCACCGACCGAGTCTTCGAGGTCGGCCTCTTTGGCAGTTTGAAAGAGGTGGGTGTACCCGGTTTTCGCGTCCGAGTGTGCACGGGGAGGAATCCGTTCTCCCCGATTGGTGAATAAACAGTCGCGTGGCCGGTGTATTCAGTTTTGTTTGCGTTTACGATGCTGCTAAAATGGGCGTGGTGAGGGTAAAACGCAATGGATGCTCAAGAGGCGACTCGAACGTTCAAGCAGGCCGAAGCCCTGTATGCCAACCGCAGATATGAAGAAGCCCTCAAACTCCTCGAAAACCTCGACCTGAACTTCCCCAACACAAAAAACATCCTGTACCCGAAGGCGCTGTGCCTGGCTGCACTGGGCCGCAAGGACGAGGCCGCCACCGCCTGCGACTCGCTCGATATCCTTCAAGACGCCCGCGCCCAGGTGATCCGCGATCAACTGCGCCCCGCCGCGGGCGACGAGGATCTCGGCATGGGGCTGGATGCCGATCTCCTGGGCGACTTCGACCGCCCCGCGCCCAAGCGGCCCGTGCCTGTGCAGGCGCCGAACCGGATGCCGTTGTACGCGGGGATCGGCGGCGCCGTGGCGCTCGTTGTCATCATTGGGGCGTTGCTCTACACGGGCGTGCTCGGGAAGCTTTTGCCGGAGCGCGAGACCGTCGAGTCGGCGCTCGAGAAAATTGCCGCGGCCACCTCGGAGATGACGGCCTGCTCGGGCATGTTCACCGCGGAAGGCAACATAACCAAGCCTGTTGTCATGAAGCTCACTGGCTCGGGCGATTTCGATTTCTTGATGAAAGACGACAAGCCCATGTTCCTCATCAATGCCGCTATCATCATGGAAGGCACTAAGGGGGGCATGACCCAATCGTTCAAGATCGTATGTGATGGCGCCACCATGTTCCAGGAAATGAACATGCTGGGGCAGCTCATGGTCATGAAGATGCCCATGCCTGCAGGGAGCGAACAGCAAATGAACCCGGCGGAACTCATGAATGCAATTAAAGAAGTGGGCGAGATCACGCTCGAAAAAGACGAAACCGTAGACGGAATGCCCGCCTATGTGTTCACCGTCAAGCCGTCCCCGACCACCGAGATGCCTCCCGGCATGCCCAAACTGAGCGACATCAAAATTGTCATCATCAAAGAAACTGGCATGCCCGCGCTCGTCGAAGTCAAAGACGAAGCCGGAGCCATGCTCCTCAAAGCGGCCTCCTCCAGGATTGTCGTCAACAGCCCGTCTTCCCCGGACAAATTCAAATACACCCCGCCGGCCGGCGTCCAAGTCATGGATATGAGCGACATGCAGAAGATGATGCCGTTCCCCATGCCGGGCATGTAGCCATTCTTGGAGTGCGGCAGCTTGCTGCCGCTTTGGCCCTGGAATACCAAGCCCGCCGTGCTTCACGAGTAAAGCCGTGCACCATCGAAAGCGGCAGCAAGCTGCCGCACTCCAAAAAGTCGACTCATGTAGAAAAGTTCTCCCAACCTATGAGAAAATGACCGTCTTGGGGCCGGTTTGGCCGGCGGCGCGTGGAAAATGCCTGATGGGAGCTGAGCCATGACAACAGTCGAAGCCTATAAGCCGAAAAACCATGTGCGGATCGTGACGGCGACGTCGTTGTTTGACGGCCATGACGCGGCCATCAACATTATGCGGCGCCTTCTGCAGGATTCCGGCGCCGAGGTGATCCATCTGGGCCACAACCGTTCCGCGGAAGAGATCGTCAATGCGGCCGTCCAGGAAGACGTTCAGGCGATTGCGGCGAGTTCGTACCAGGGCGGCCACATGGAATTTTTCCAATATATGATCGACCTGCTGAAACAACGCGGTGCGCCGCACATCAAGGTATTCGGTGGGGGCGGGGGCGTGATCGTGCCCAGGGAGATTGAGCAGATCGAGGCGATGGGGGTCGCAAAAATTTTCTCGCCGGAGGATGGCAGACGGCTGGGCCTCCAGGGCATGATCAACCTCCTCCTTGAGACGGCCGATTTTTCTCTTGCGGGCGAGGGTGTTCCAGAGCTGGCTCCGCAGTTGCACCCGGCCAACAGCCGCGTGATCGCGACCTACATCACCGCCATCGAAGAGGCCAAGGCACTGTCGAACGGCCACCTCGAGACGCTCATGGACGCCCTGATGAAGCGCATCTGCCGCAACATCCCCATTTTCGGCGTCACCGGCACGGGCGGCGCGGGAAAGTCCTCGCTCGTCGACGAACTCGTCATGCGCTACCTCAACGATTTCGCCGATAAGACCGTCGCCGTCGTGTCCATCGACCCATCGCGGCGCAAATCGGGCGGCGCACTGCTTGGCGACCGGATCCGAATGAACGCCGTCCACCGCGATCGCGTTTACATGCGGTCGCTGGCCACGCGTGGCAGCCGCGGCGAAGTCTCCGACGCACTCGCCGAAGCCCTGACGGTGCTGCGCGCGGCCGGGTTCGACTGGATCATCGTCGAGACCGCCGGTATCGGCCAGGGCGACGCGGCGATTGTGCCGCACGTCGATGCGACGGTCTACGTTATGACGTCCGAATTTGGTTCCGCGTCGCAGTTGGAAAAAATCGAGATGCTCGATCTTGCCGACTTCGTCGCCATCAACAAGTTCGACCACCGCGGGGCCGACGACGCGCTCCGCGACGTCCGCAAGCAGTTCCAACGCAACCACCGCCGGTTCGAGGAAACACCGGAACAAATGCCCGTCTACGGAACCATCGCCTCGAAGTTCAACGACGACGGCATCACCGCCCTCTACCAGGCCGTGGTCCGCATCATGAATGAGCGCACAAAGTGCGGATGGAATTCTTCCCTGCCCCTCGTGAGCGGGAAGACGCCTTCCTCGAAGACGGTCATTATTCCGCCGGAGCGCGTCCATTATCTGGCGGAAATCGCCGACGCCGTCGAGCAGTACCACAAGAAAGCGGATCGGCAAGCGGGCTTGTTTCAGAAAATCTGGCAGATCGAGGCTGCCGAAGGCGCCCTTGCCGAGGGGCAGGAATCTGCCAAGACGGCTCTCAAAACCAAGCGCGAAGGGCTGTCGCGCGAATGCCTTCTCGAAAGCGCCCAACTGCTCGAACAGTACAAGACTCTGCGCGAGCGGTATTCGCAAGATGAGATTGTCTATACGGTCCGTGGCAATGAAATCCGCACCCCCGTGCATTGGGGCAGCCTGGCGGGCATCAAGGTGGCGCGGGTCGCGCTGCCGAGGTATGACAATCCCGGCCAGTTGCTCAGGTGGCTGCTTAAGGAAAACCTGCCGGGCTTTTTCCCGTTTACGGCGGGCGTGTTTCCATTCAAACGCACCGACGAAGATCCTACCCGGATGTTCGCGGGCGAGGGCGCCCCTGCGAGAACCAACCAGCGGTTCAAGATGCTCTCGCAGAACCACGAGGCCAAGCGGCTGTCAACGGCGTTCGACTCCGTGACGCTGTACGGGCAAGACCCCGATGAGCAACTCGATATCTACGGGAAAGTCGGGAACAGCGGCGTGTCCATTTGCACGCTCGACGACATGGAGGTCCTGTTCGACGGGTTTGACCTCTGCGCGCCCAACACCAGCGTCTCGATGACGATCAACGGTCCCGCGCCCATCATGCTGGCGTTATTCTTCAATACGGCCATCGACCAGACGCTCGATCGGATCTCGAAAGAGTACGGCCGGCCGCTCAGCGAAGGGGAAACCGAGCGGTTCAGGAAATGGACGCTCGAAACCGTCCGCGGAACGGTTCAAGCCGACATTCTCAAGGAAGACCAGGGGCAGAACACGTGCATTTTTGCGGTGGATTTCGCGCTCAAAATGATGGGCGACATCCAGGAGTATTTCATCACGAACCGGGTGCGCAACTTCTATTCGGTCTCGATCTCGGGTTATCACATCGCGGAAGCGGGCGCGAATCCGATCACCCAACTCGCATTTACGCTGGCCAACGGGTTCACCTACGTCGAGTACTACTTGTCCCGCGGCATGTCGGTAGATGATTTTGCACAGAACCTCTCGTTTTTCTTCTCCAACGGTATGGATCCCGAATACGCCGTGCTCAACCGTGTTGCGCGCAGAATTTGGGCCATCGCGCTGCGCGACAAGTACGGCGCCAATGAACGGTCGCAAAAACTTAAGGCCCACATCCAAACCAGCGGCCGGTCGCTCCACTCGCAGGACATGCAGTTCAACGACATCCGAACCACGCTCCAGGCCCTCACCGCCATCTACGACAACTGCAACTCGCTCCACACCAATTCCTACGACGAAGCCATCACCACGCCCACCGACGAATCGGTCCGCCGCGCATTGGCCATCCAGCAGATCATCAACCGCGAGTACGGGCTGGCCAAGAACGAGAACGTCCTTCAGGGTTCGTTCGTCATCGAGGAACTGACCGATCTAGTCGAAGAAGCCGTCCTGCAGGAATTCCGGCGGATTTCCGAGCGCGACGGCGTGCTCGGCGCGATGGAAACGGGCTACCAGCGCGCGAAGATCCAGGAAGAGTCGATGTATTACGAATCCATGAAAGCCGACGGCTCGCTGCCCATCATCGGGGTCAACACGTTTATCAACCCCGACGGCAACCATCACGAAACCATCAACGCTATCCAGCTTGCCCGTGCCACCGAAGACGAAAAAGCCGGGCAGCTCAGCCGGCTGCGCGAATTCCAGGCCCGCCATCAGAATGAAGCTCCCGCCGCACTTGCCCGCCTCAAAGAAGAGGCGTTGGCCGGCGGGAACATTTTCGGCGAACTCATGCAGACGGTTCGCTACTGCTCGCTCGGCCAAATCACGCAGGCCCTGTTCGAAGTCGGCGGCAAATACCGCCGGAACATGTAATTAGTCTGGAGACCGGAGTCTGGAGTCCGGAGGAAGAACCAGACATCGCCACGGGCTGTCGGGACGCAACCCCGGTAGTCTGTGGGGGGTGTCCCACTTTTCAGTTCTTTGTGTTCTTTGTGGCTAAAGAAGAAAAAATGCAGCCCATAGCCATCGCCACAGGTTCCGGCATACACCTCGAATCAATTCTTGATTCCGTTGATAAGGAAATTCCATTCCGCCGTATTCACGGCCTCGCCGACGCGGAACTTCCCGGCCACCGCCACGTGTTCATCCATGGCAAGTGCGGCGACATCCCCGTCATCCTCCAATGCGGCCGCCTGCACTTTTACCAGGGCCTCGACTACGCCGCCGTCACGCGCCCCGTCGACATCCTGCGCGACGCAGGCGTGGCCAAGGTTGTGTTCGTAAACGCCGCGGGCGGGCTCAACCCATCGATGTCCTGCGGCGACCTGCTGGCCGCCGACCGCATCCGCCTTTGCCGGTACACCGGGTGGGATGCAACCCCGGGGGTCGCGTTCACCGATTTTCTCGTTCCCGGTTGCGATTGGACGGGCACGTTCCAGTGGGTGCACGGGCCGTCTTACGAGACCCGCGCCGAAATCGGCGCGCTGCAGAACCTCAAATCGACCGCCGTGGGGATGAGCACGGGGCCCGAGCTTCTTCGCTGCCAGGAATTGGGGATGCGCGGGGCGGTCGCAGCCTGCATCACCAATTGTTGCTACAAGCCCCAAATCCTCACCCATCACGAGGTTATCGCCGTCGCCGGCCGGGCTTCGTCCAGGATAGCGGCGGTCCTGCGCCAAGCCCTGCCCGAAATCGCCGGGGAACCGTAACTCGGAAAACTTGAGACTACCCGGTTAACCGTGATAGAATAATCCTTGCACAGTCGCACCAGCGGGTGCCGAAAGGGGCATACGTTCGGCCAACGCAGGTGAGAAACCTTTAAGGCGGCTAAGAAGCCGCATTTGGAATCTTTGTTCGCGACCTTGAGCCAACATCTACGCGTCATGCGCAGATGTCACGAACAAAGATTCTAATCGTGGGGTTTCTCCTGCCTGTTCAGTGCGGCGGGCACCACCTGATTTCGGCAGTCGGAAATTAGGCATAATCGGCAATACAGCGAAAGGGAGAATTCGAAAGATGCAGAAAGCCTTGATTATTCAGTCCAATGGTTCAGGAAAAGACAAGCTGGACGCCCTGCTTGAAGACGGATGGGTCGTTGTCTCGATTACGCCGAATGACGGCAACAGTTACAACGATTTCCTGATCATCCTGGAGCGCTCCTGAAAAAACCGACGCGGGACGACCCGCACTGCCGGGGCGTCCCTGAGCAAGCATAATAAGACCTGCAAAACTTAGAACGAAGTCAGATCCCGGAACACCGAGTACCGCTCGTTGATTTCGCGCACCCCGATTTCTGCGAGCCGCGCCGGGCCAAACGCTTCGCACGTAAACGACGCCACAACGCTCCCGTGAATAACGGCTTCCCGCAACGTTCCCTCCTGGGCCGATCCCTTGCGCGCGATGTGGCCCATAAAGCCGCCGGCGAAGGTGTCTCCCGCGCCGGTGGGGTCGATCACGACGCTCAGGGGGAACGCTGGCGCGGCAAACGCGCGATCATCGCAAAAAAGCAGGCATCCGTGCTCGCCCTTCTTAACCACCACGATTCGCGGCCCGAGTTTTTGAACCAGCCCCGCGCCTTCCACCAGGTTTGACGCCCCCGTCAGGCCCTTTACCTCTGAATCATTGATGATCAGCGCGTGCACGCGGGCCAGCACATCGCGCAGCGAGTCCGGCGTCGTGTCGATCCAGAAATTCATCGTGTCCAGCGCCACAAAACGCGCCTTGGACTGATCCAGCACCTCCAGTTGCAGCGCTGGATGAATGTTGCCCAAAAACAGGAACTCCGCGTCGCGCGCCGCGGGGGGAAGTTTCGGGTGAAACTCCTGAAACACGTTCAACTGGGTGTCGAGCGTGTCGCGGTGGTTGATGTCCTCGTGGTAGCGGCCGGTCCAGCGGAACGTCTTGCCGGGCGCCACCTCGAGCCCCGCGGTATCGACCTTTTTCGACTCGAGCAACTCGATATGCTTCCGTGGAAAATCCTGCCCCACCACACCAACCAGGTGTACCAGCGTGTAGTTTGACGCCGCAATGGAGAAATAAGTGGCCGCACCGCCCAGCCCTTCCTCGTTCCTGCCCCACGGCGTTTCAATCGTGTCAAGCGCAATAGAGCCAACTACGGTAACACTCATCAGACTGCTCCTCGATGATTTAAGGGTTTCATACTGTAGAGGAGTGGGGGAGACGTTGTCATCCTGCCTGGGCGTCGTTTTCGGCGGGGCTGTCAATCTTGAGCTGGTCCATCTTGTACTTGAGAATGCGCCGCGTCGTGCCCAGCAGGTCCGCCGCGCGCGACTGCACCCCGCCGCTGCGATCCATCGCCTTGTTGATCAGATAGAACTCGAGCCGGTTCACCGCTTCCTCGAGGGGCATCCCCTCGAAATCCGAAAGGCCGGTCAACTCGGTTGCCGCTTCGCCCGCCGGCACAATCCCTGCCACGCAATCGCGGGTGATGGTTTTCTTCTCGCGGTGGCATACGAGCAGCCGCTCGATCGTGTTTTCCATTTCGCGCACGTTGCCCGGCCAACCGTACGACATCAGCGCGCCCAGCGCGGCCGGCTCCAATTCGGTTACGCGCGCGTTCACGCGCGGCGCATGTTTCGCTACAAAATGTGCCACCAGCCCGGGGATATCGTCGCGCCGCTTGCGCAACGGCGGCATCTCGATCGGCAGCACGTTGATCCGGTAGTAGAGGTCGTTGCGGAACAGGCCCTTGGCCACGGCCTCAGGCATATTCCGGTTGGTTGCGCAGATGATGCGGCAGTCCGACTCGATGACCTTGTTGCTCCCGATCGGATAGAACTTCCCGTCCTGCAGCGCCCGGAGCAGTTTGGCCTGCGTCTCGGGCGGCATCTCTCCTATTTCGTCGAGAAACAGCGTCCCCTTGTCGGCCACTTGCATTTTACCCATCCGCCGCTCGATGGCGCCCGTGAACGCGCCTTTTTCGTGACCGAAAAGCTCGCTCTCGAACAACTGCGCCGGAATCGCGCAACACGACAACGGCACAAACGCCCGCGCCGCGCGACGCCCGGAATTGTGGATGGCCCGCGCCAGCAAATCCTTGCCGGTCCCGCTCTCGCCCGTGATCAGGACCGTGGAATCAACCCGGGCCGCCTGCCGCGCCATCTCGACGGCCTGCATGAACGCCGGCGAGTCCCCGATCAGCGCGTCGAAACCGGTGGACCCGGCCTCGCGCAGGGCGTTGAGCTCGTTCTTCACCTGCTGCTCCGAGACGATCCGCTCGACCAGCAGCAGGACTTCGTCGACCTCGAACGGCTTGATGACGTACTCGTGGGCGCCGCGTTTCATGGCTTCGACCGCAATGGCCACGCTATTGGTGCCGGTCACCACGATGACGGGAATGTCCTCCTTGCGTTGCGTCAGCTCTTGCAGGAAATCCATCCCGTTCATCCGGGGCATGATGAGGTCAAGCAGGATCAGGTCGACGTGGTGTTTCGAGATGAGGTCCAAGCCGGCCTTGCCGTTCTCCGCCAGGAGAACCCGGTACTGCTCGGACAACATGATGCGGTAGGATTGCCGCACGCTGCTTTCGTCGTCAATGGCCAGGATTGTTTTCATGGCTTGACCTCGCTTCCGCCGGAATGCTGAGCGTAAATGCCGTTCCCTTCTCGCCGCTTCCCTCCAGCTTGAGGTCGCCGTCATGTTCCTGGGCAATGCGCATGGCCATCGAAAGGCCCAATCCCATTCCGCGCTCTTTGGTGCTGTAGAAGGGCATAAATACCAGCGGCGTGTCTTCCTGCCGTATGCCCAGGCCCGTATCCGCTACTGTAACCTGCACTTTCAAATCCCGCCGCTTGGTTTTGATTTTCAAAACGCCGCCGTCCGGCATCGCCTCGATCGAGTTTTGAACCATGTTGTGCACGGCCTGCGAGAAATACACCGGATCCAGGTCCGCTTCCGCCGCACCCGGATCAAATTCTTTCTTCACCTCGATCGACCTTGCCCGCAACTCGTCGTCAAACGCCTTCAGCACGTTGTTTACCGTCTCGTTCAGATCCGTCCGCTGAAGTACCAGCTCCGGCTGCCGCGCAAACGCAAACAGGGTCTCGACCACATTATTGATCCGGACCACCTCCTTCTGCACCACCTCGAAAAAGCCTTCCCGGAACTCTGCCGAAGCATACTTCTTGGGCAGCAACTGGGCGAACGTGTTTATGGCCACCATCGGGTTCTTGATTTCCTGCGCAACACGCCCCGACAAGTACTCCCAAAACGGGCTGTACGCCACCTCCGACTTCGATACCGCCTGCTCGGGCAGCTTCGAGAAAATCACCACCACCCCGTCGGGTCCCATCGGCGTCACGCTCAGGCCCAGCGTGGCGTTTACGGCGGAGTCGTGCACTTCCTGTCGCAACCGCGCCTTCCCGTCTTCCAACGTGCGCAATATGACATCGGCAAACCCGCTGCCCAGTTTCTGTACGCTGCGGCCGAGCACGTCCACCGCCCGCACCTGCAGGATGCGCTCTGCCTGCTGGTTCATCATGGCGACCGTTTTGTTCGGATACACCGCCACCACGCCCGCCGTGATGTTCGCCAGCACGCTATCGAGCCGGCTCTGCTGCATTGATGTGTCCCGGTATGCCTGCGCCTTCTCCATCGCCGTCGAGGCACACCGGCCCATTACGGCCAGCAGTTCGCGCTCCTCGAACGAATACTCGAGACCCGACGCCTTCTCTCCCAGCACGAACGCGCCGAACACCCGCCCGTTCACCAGAATGGGAACCGCCAGACGCGCCCCCATCAACTGCATCTCCTTCACCGCCGAAACCGCATTCCCGTTCGCCAGCCGATCGAAAAGGCACGCGTTCTCTTCGAGCCAATGCATCAGGCCCGTCGAATACGTCAACCGAAGCGTTTCTTTTATCCCCGGCGCTATCCCATTGCCCGCGACCACGTGCACGCCCCCGCCCGACTCCAGCAGCACCGCACAACGCACCGCGTCAAAAATGTCCGTCCCCGAATCCACCAGGCTCTGGCTCAGCCGCCGCGGATCCTCGATCTGCGCCGAGGTCCGGCTTACCCAACGGAGTGCCATCTGGTGCTGGCCAACCGCCGAAATCTTCAGCATCTCCGGCGCCATCCCGCGGGGCGCCAACTGCACGTGCGGCGCCGCATCGGCCGCCCCCGCAACCGGCCGCGCCTTCATCACGCCCTCGACCGCGTTCCGCAGCGCCTCGCACGAAAAGGGCTTCACCACGCACGCCCGCGCGCCGGCCAGCGTCCAGCTCGCCAGGCTTTCCGGATCGCTCCGGCCAGACAACATGATCGACGGGATCTGCGGGAACGATTCAAACAGGCGGGACAGCGCCTGGTGGCCCAGATGCGGCGCGTCATCAATGAGGATCGCGTCGACCTTGACCGAGATCAGCCGGCGAAGCGCACGATCCACCGAAGGTTCCAAGATGATGAAATCGGTTTCGGGCAAGGCCGCGCGAAGCGACTCGCAAATCGCACGCTCTTCCGCTATCACCAATAAGACGTTCATCCGGCGTCAAGACCCCATTTCGCCCTGGGCGTTGCTCAAAGAAATCCCGCTGTTCATCAACGGCAACGTTACCGTAAAGGACGTCCCCGCCCCGGGTGCGCTTTGCACGTCGATTTCCCCGCCATGTTCCATTACTATACCATGAACAACGGACAATCCCAACCCGCAGCCCTCTATCTTCGTCGTAAAAAACGGCGTGAAAAGCTGTTCCATGTGCTCCACCGGAATGCCGCACCCCGTATCCGTCACCGCAACCCGGATGCATTCCGTCTCGAGGAATGGCGCTATGCCCCTATGGCGAAGATGAATTCTATCGTAATAGGCCCGGACTGTCAACTCTCCACCCCTTGCCTCCTTAAGGGCATCAAGTGCGTTTAAGAACAAATTCAAGAAAACCTGGTGCAGCTGCTGCTCGTCCCCATAGACGGGAATGTCACGCGACGGGAATTCCGTCCTGACCTCGATGTGTTCTTTCCGAATATGGTTCTCAACCAGCATCAGCACGTGCTCGATGATTTTGCGGAGATCGTGCGGCGCAAAGCACACGGGCCGCGGCCTTGCAAAATCGAGCAGCCGGCTGACGATCATGTCGATCCGCTCGACCTCGTGGGGCACCACCTCGGCGAACGTCTTTCGGAAATCCGCGTCTTCAAAGCGCCCCAATAGAAGCTGGGTGAACGTTTTGATGGAAACCAGGGGATTTTTCACTTCATGGGCCATGCCGGCTGCAAGCGTCCCAATGGACGACAGGCGGTCCGCCCGCTGAACGTTCTGCTCGAGCCGCTTCAACTGGGTCAGGTCGTTGATCATCGCGAGGGCGCCGTAACTGACGCCGCCCGCCATCTCGAGGCACGACGACGAAATCACAACCGGCACCTTTTCCTGTTCCGGCCCCGTGATGACTGTCTCAAACTCGCCCACGCCGCGGCCATCGAGGAGCGTCTGCCTCAGCACGCCGGCGACCTCTTCCTGCAGCTTGTCCAGATACTGCCCCACCTCGATCGGACCCAGCATCTGAATTGCCGCCGCGTTGATAGTCGTTATCCGTCCATGGTCGTCCACCGCCACCACCCCGCCACGCATGCTGCTCAAAATGCGTTCCAGATGAAGGTTCACCTGTTCGAGCTTGAGGTAGAGCCGCGCGTTTTCAATGGCTGTTCCAAGCGGGCTCGCTATTGTCGTAAACACGACCAAATCGTCCGCCGAATAAATATCGCCAGACGTTTTCTCCGCCAGCGCCAGGACGCCCACCACCCTCGAACTCGCCCGCAGCGGCAAGCACACGTACGCGTCAAGCTCCGCCAGGTGCTGGGCAATTCTCATGCGGTGGTCCGTGGGCCGTTCGTGCAGCAACTTCTTCAACACCAGCGGGTCGGGATGCGTACGCATGTATTGCAGCAGCGCCGCCTGGCCATGCGTTTCCGCCGGATCGTCCTCGGGTACGCTCGAGTACTCCATGGTTATCTTGGAGGGGTCGTTCTCGTCCACCACCCACACCCGCACCTGCGCCGACCCTATCGTTACCCGGATATCCCGCGCAACCATATCCAGCAATTGGTGCAGCGGCATGAACTGGGCCGCGTGCTGGGTGATTTTCGCGCAAAGGGCGTTGACATCGTACCGCCGCTTCAAGATTGTCCGGTCAACGAGCAGTTGGAGGCGCTCCTTCAGCGGCTGCAGCACCAGCGCGATCACCAGCGCCGCCAGCAGGGTGGTTACCACGATGCCCGGCGTGGTTCGAGTGCTGAACAGAAACTGCACGAGCGAAATAGTACCGAGGAACGTAGCGAAAACAAACGTTGTCACGGCCGCGTAAATCGTGGTGCGCGATACCAGCACCCAGATGTCCAGCAGGTGATACCGGATCATTGCGTACGCCACCACGCTCATCAGCAACAGCGTAAAGATTGGACCGTAAACTTCGAGGTTCCTGATCTGAAACGCCGGCGCCAGGACGTTCGTCAGGATCGAGAACGACATGCAAAGGAAAATACCCAGCAGCATGTGCTCGATCTGCCTGCGCTCGACGCCCCGCGCCTGACGCTGCTTGCGGTACAGGTTCCACGAAGATACAAGCAACGATACCACCACCATCACCGAAAAAAAGGTAAAAACAGGACCATACTCGACTTGCGGCGGCGCCGTGGGCGAAACAGACACGCTACGCAGATAATAAGGCGTGAATGAACCAAGGATGATAACGCCCGCCGTGGCATAAAAAGCCGCCGCAAGGCTGCGGTACCCCTCAAACTTCTGATGGGGAAAAATGGAGGCAAAATGGTACACGATCGCCGGGAAAAAGCCGGTGACGATAAACGTCGACCGGATCCAGAAAATAGCGGTCGACTCGGTCTTGCAGTGGATGATTACGGCCACGCCCAACGCCCACAAAACGCTGCATCCCGCCATGGCCGCAAACAGCCGGTGGGTCGGCTTCATGGGATTGCGGATCAACACCACGGTGCCCAGGATAGCGCTGAAGCAAGCACCCAGCGTGAGCAGAACCGTCTCCAGCATCAAAAAACTCACAATCTCTTACCTCTCGGCCTACTGTGTCTCGGCCAGCTCCTTGTTTGAGCCGCCTGGCGACGCGCGTTGGTGACGGTACCTCTTTGCTCTTCCCTCACCAGCGGTGAATAGGCGCGGCTCCAGCCGGCTAGGCCGGCCTTCTGAGCACGCACGCAGCGTAGGTACCTCCAAAACTGATCGCCAGCACCAACGCGGTCCGAACGTCATTCAACCGCGCACGCTGAGGGACATAATCAAGATCGCACTCCGGATCCGGCGACTCCAGGTTGATCGTAGGGGGCACAATACCCTTATTGAGTGGCAGAAGTGCGGAAGCCACCCCCAGCAGGCCGCCCGCCGCGTAGGCCTGGCCCGTCATCGATTTTACCGCCGTTATCGGAACCCGGTAGGCGTGCTCGCCCAAAGCGCGTTTTATCGCGTTTGTCTCGCAACGGTCGTACATCTCCAGCGATACCCCGTGCGACTGGATATGATCGAGGTCCTCGGGTTGCATCCCGGCATCGCGGAGCGCTGCCCTGATAGCCCGAGTTAACGCTTTGCCTTCTTGATCCAGTTTCAGAGCGTTGGCAGCATCCGAGGCCGCTCCGCTCCCCGCCAATTCACCCAGAATGCGCGCACCCCGTGACTCAGCCCGATCCTTGCGCTCCAACACCAGCGCCACCGCACCCTCGCTCAGCACGATCCCATCGCGATGGCGGTCGTAGGGGCGCATCGCCTTCTCCGGCTCGTCATTTCGCTTCGATAAGATTCCCAACGAGCACGCGCCGGCAAACGCCATGTCAAAAAGCGGCGCCTCCGTAGCCCCCAGCAAGGCGGCGTCCGCGTTGCCCCGCCGGATTTGAGTCACGCCCCAGGCAAGCACGTCAAGGCCCGTCGCGCAGCCGCTGGCTATTGTAATGGCCGGGCCGCTGAAACCGAGATCGATCGTGACGTGGACCGTCGCGGAGTGGCCCGAAAAGGCCGAACTCGCAAACCGGCTTATTTTCTTGTAGCCGCGGCTGCGGTATGCTTCGACCGATGTGGCGTACAGTTCGTCCGGGTTGCCGACGCTCGTACCTACTGCCACCGCCACCCGGTCAGCCGCGTATCCCGCCCCCGAAAGCGCCGAATCTTCCACCGCAAGCTTCGCCGCCGCCACCGCCTGGTGAACATACCGCTGCCAGTTCCGGACTACGCTCTTTCG
>DATKVG010000191.1:0-62990 GCA_035530195.1 Bathyarchaeia archaeon
GGATGTCTTGCGCATCATCAAGGCCGAAGCCAGCGGATGGGTACACGCTACGTTCCCCAACATGGCCGGCTTCACGTGGCAGGAGGGATACACCGCCTTCACCGTGAGCGAGTCGCAAGTAAACAAGCTTCGGCGTTACATTTCCAGTCAGGGCCTGCATCATCGGCGGATGTCGTTTCAGGAGGAAGTCATCAAGCTGCTCAAAGCGCATGGCGTCGAGTTTGACGAACGTTATCTGTGGAAATAGATGGCCATGCGCGCAAAGGTTCTGCCGGCCCCTTCGGGGACTTCTTTGCTGGGGCCTGTGCCCCCAGGGTTCCCTTCGGTCACCCTGGGCCACATTCTGAACCAGCCGCTTCGCGGGACTTTACGACGGCTTCAGCCATGTGAAGATCTCTCCCCGCTCTTCGCGCCCGCGCTTCGCGGCCTAATCAACGACCGGTGGCTTGACGGGCGCGTGGGCGTTTTCCGCGTGGTAGATGCGGGTTAGCTCGCTGAATGCGTCACGCAAAACGGCGCCTTCTGTCTTTCCGCCGTTCGCGGCGAGTTGGCTGTCGATCAGGCCACGCAAATAGAGGATCCGCCAACGCCACCCGTTCTTGGCCCACCCCGGCAGCGTTGCGTCCACTTTCTCGAGAAGTCTGAACGCCTCGATCGATTTTGGGCCGCGCTCGATCCACGCCGACTCGAGCAGGCGGACGGCTTCCAGCACATCATCCGCGGCGTCCGGCGAAAACTCGTAGGCGATATACTCGCGCAGCGTGTCTTCGGCGGTAACATCTCCATTCCAGTAGAACTGAAAGCAGACCACTTTGTTCATGTCTTCGAAAATGCCTTCCGAATACGGCATGCCGCCCGACACTTTGCCCGCCGTCTGCCGCCAAAGCGCCTCATATCTTGCCGGAAGCGGGTTGGCGCCGTACGCGCCCCACGGGTTGCGGCCCCACATGCTGATCTCCGGGAAGTTGTACAACGGCAGCCCCGCCGGCACCCCGTGGTCGAGCGGATATCGCGGGAAATCGAAGTGGTCGTCGCACATGATGGCATCGAGCCACGCGTGGTCCTGCCGCAGAAGCGCATCGAGACCTTCCCATTCGCCGGATGGTGGCAGGTCGTAGAGCCACGTCGACAGGATCACGTTGAGCTTTGGATACACGGCGCGGCCAAGTTCGGCGACCCGTTTTGACAATACCGGAAACGCGTTGCCGCCCCACGGCGCGCACGCTGAGCAGCCGCAGCCGCCCTCGTCGTACGGCCAGCAGATCAGGTAGTCGAGCCCGACGTCCTTGAACTCGTCGAAAAGGCGCGCGTACACCGCCTCGAGGTACGCCCGGCCCTCGGGTTTGGACGGACAGCAGTTCACACCCATGTTACCGCGCCGGCGCGACTCGTCCCGGTTGGGCTGTGCGCGCGTGTTTTCGGGGGCGGATGTGAACCCCTGGTTTGGGCACTGGATCAGGCCCGTCTTCATCCCGACCTTCTTAGCCGAAACGAGTAACTGCCGGATCTGCTCGATGTTCTTGCGCGCCTCGGGCGTGTCGAATCCGGTGAAATTCCACGTTGGGAAATGCGCCACCACAGTGTTCGCGCTCCACAACGCCAACTCCTCCAGATAACGGCTCGCCTCATCGGCGGGTGCGGCTTCATAAAAGTTGTTGAAATGCGTCGCCGCGTAGACCGCGCGAAACGGCCCTTCCGGCGCAGACGTGCCCCGCCATGCGCTCGGCACGAACCCGTCGACCGTGTAACGAGACGTCCGCAAGAACTTGCCCACCCCGTAAAGAACCGCAGCCTCGTCCGAACCCGTTATGCGAACTTTGCCATCCAACGCATCCACCACAGCAAACCCTTCCCGCGGCAACGACGGATCAATTGCGAGAATAATCGTGAAGCCTGCTTCTCCGGTGCGCGACACCTGCACATCCGCCCGCGTCGTGAGCGTGCGCGACGCGATCTCTGCCACGTGCCGCATCACAACCGTCGCATCACCCGGCAATTGAATTTGCACCGACCGCACCGGCGACACAGCCGCCGCACCTAAAAGGATCGACAACAAGAATACAGACATTGATCATCTCCAGCTTATCGGCAAGACAATAGCAATCAGAGAGCCTTCGCGCAAAGTAGCCCGACTTCGCCGAAGTCGGGCCTCAACGGGCAAGGCGGTGAGTCAACAGCTTGCCTGACGAGTGGGAGGCGCCTTGACTTTCCTCGCTTCCCAGTGCAACACATTAACTGGATGTGTGATATTGTATGCGCAAGCTTGAAGATCGCCTCCGGGTGGGAAAGGGGAACGATGAACGCACAGCGATCGTGGTTTGTCGTATGGTTCATTCTGGGGATCGCTCCGGCCGTATTCGCCGACGGCATCATTTTGGCGGCGCCGGCAGCCCCGCCGCCCGACATGCCCCAGCAGCGGGCGCTCATTGTGTATCGCGACGGTGTTGAAAAACTCGTGGTGGAATCTTCGTTCCGTGGCGAGGGCAACGAGCTGGCGTGGATTCTGCCGGTGCCCTCTGCGCCTATCGAGATAGCCAAGGCGTCCGCGGGCGTGTTTACAACGCTGGAACTGGCCCTGCAGCCCTCGGTGAGAGACACGGTCGTTGGAGGCATGTTTTTGGGCACGCTTCTGATCGTGTGGGGGCTGAGCATGCTGCATTACGGCCGTTTTGCTCCATTCAGAGCGCTCTTGCCGACCTTGGTTGCAGCCGTTTTCTTAGCCATCCTGCTGCCGGCGCTTGGGCGTGCAGGGGCTGTGCGTACCGGTACTGATGGGATGAAGGTGATCGGCGTGAAGGCGACTGAGGTTGCCTACGTCGGCAGCTACGACGTGCAATCCCTGGAGGCCGACACGTCCGCACACCTCAATGAGTGGCTGCGCACCAACGGGTACCGGACTTTCCCTGAAAACGGCACGGCTATCGTGGACGACTACATCCGGCAGGGATGGAAATTCGTGGCCGCCCGGCTGCACCGTGAAACGGGCGGGTTCAGCCGGCCCCATCCGCTTGCTGTCAGTTTTCGGGTTGACTCGCCCGTGTATCCGATGCGCCTCACCCAATTGGCCGGTTCGGACCTCCACCTGGACCTGTTCGTGATCGCCAACCATCAGGCAAGCGTCGACAACTTGAAAACCCTCTATAGCGATGGATTCCAAACAAGAAGAAGCGAGCAATATATCGAAGAGTTAGGTCCCGACTACGACTTTCCGATTCTCAAAGGCACTACGTTCGGGGTGCGATTCGGCCTGCCTTCACTTGTTGAAATGGCGGGGGGCGCTTGCGTCATCACATGGCTTAAGGCCGACTTGACGAACGCCCAGCTAAACACGGACCTCTTAATCGCCAACGCCCCCAGCGTCCCAACCCGCCCGACCGTGCATACCAAACGCGGCGTGACCTTGGCATGGTGGAGCAACATGGTCTTATCCATGGGAATCGTATGTGCCGTGGGCTCCGTCGTATATGTCACGCGAAGGACCCGCCGGGCACGTGTGGCCGCTGCGGCTGTAAGCATTGCCCTCGCGGCCCTTTTCATTACGGTCGCCAAGCCCATCACCTTCTCCAGACTCAAGTCCGTTGATACACTCGAGTACTCCGGCGGGCTTTACTCCTTTCAAATCGAAGAGTTGCTTAAGAAAGACAGCGCCATCCTCATAAGGATGAATCGAGATGAGGTTGAACAGTATTTGCGTAACGCCTTTAAGGATCAGCGACTCATCAATCGCGCCACCGGAGAGCCGCCCGCCTTTGAGGAAGCTCCGGGGGATGTCATTGTCGGCAGCGACGAAAAGGGAATCTTCGTTCGCACATTCCAAGGGCCGTTTGATTCAGAACTCGGCGCGCCTCATGACATCCGTATCGCACCACAGCCACCCGCGCCTGCGGGCGCAGAGGGGGAAAAATGAAACCAAACCGATGGTGGCATTCTCTTCTGTTGTTGCTGTTGCTCACACCGGCCACATTCGCCGACGGCATCATCCTCGCCGCCCCGTCAGTCCTGCCGCCCGACATGCCCCAGCAACGGGCGTTGATCGTTTATCGCGACGGCGTCGAAAAGCTCGTGGTCGAATCCTCATTCCGCGGCGAAGGTAGCGATTTCGCATGGATCCTGCCCGTGCCTTCCGCGCCAATCGAGATTGCAAAAGCGACGCCCGGCCTGTTCACAACGCTTGAATTTGGCCTCCAACCCAAGGTGAGCTTTGGTAGCGGCCTGTTCTTTTGGGCCTTGGTATTCGGTGTTCTTCTGATCATTTGGGGCGTGAGCCTACTGCTTGCGGGCCGTTTCAGTTGGTTAAAACTTATGTCGACGGGTGTGCTACCCGCGGCGCTTTTTGTCTATTTGTTGATAGATTCACGGGGACACATAGTAGATTCATTTAAACCAATGGCCATGGCCGGGGAATCCCTGGCCGTAGCCGGCGTAACGGCAACTGAAGCAGCCCGTATCGGCAGTTACGAAGTGCAGACCCTGGCCGCGAACACGTCCACCCACCTCGACGAATGGCTGCGCAAGAATGGTTACCGGACCTTCCCCAAAAACGGCGCCGCGATCCTCGACGACTACATCCGCCAGGGCTGGAAATTCGTGGCGGCAAAGTTGCACCGCGAAGCCGGCAAGTTCAGCCGCCCTCATCCGCTTGCTGTCAGTTTCAAAACGGCGTCGCCCGTCTATCCGATGCGGCTTACCCAACTGGCGGGCTCGGATCTGCACCTCGACCTGTTCGTAATGGCCACCCAGCAGGTCCGTGTCGACAACATGAAAACCCTCTACAGCGACCGCTTCAAATTGGACAACAGTTACAGTGGACTTCCAGTTTTGACAGGCGCCACGTTCAGGGCGCGCATGGCGTTGCCGTCGTTGGCTGAAATTGCCGGCGGCGACTGCGTCGTTACATGGCTCCAGGCGGATCTGTCGAACGCTCAGCTCCGCAAGGATATCGATGTCGCGAACGCGCCCGATAAGCCACTCCGGCAAACCTTCTATTTATCCCTGCAAGTCAAGAAAACCGCGTGGAGCAACATGATCTTAGTTGCAGGCATCGTATGCTTTGCAGGCGCTATCGTATTCACGACGCGAAAGACCGCGCGCGCCCGTGTGCGTGCCGTGCAATGGGCGTTTGTCCTTGGAACTGTTCTTTGTCTGGCTGCAAAGGCCGCAACCTACGCAACCATGCCGCCGGTGGAAGCGTTCAGTCTGTTCAGAGGCCTCTCCAGCTATGATGTCCAAAGGTTCGTTGAGAATTCACAACAGACACTCGCAAAAATGACCCGTGACGAAGTTGACCAATACCTGCGAGAAACGTTCAAAGGCCAAATCAACACTGTCACCGGCCAACCGATCGCTTTTGAAGAAATCCCGGGTGATTTTGTCGTCCGCAGCGACGACGAAGGCGTGTTTGTTCTTACCTTCGACGAGTCCGACTCCAGCGGCGTCGGCGCTCCCTACCAAATTCGCATCACCCCACAACAGCAACCATTCACACCGCAACAACAGCCCGTGGAGCGCCCGGGACCTCGGCCATGGGGCAACTTCACCGAAATAGCCCCTCCCCAGTAGGCTTGCTTTAGAAAAGAGGGCTACTGCCGCATCCTCGCCGCTTCCTTGTCCGGGTCGGGGAGCGGGATGGCGCTGATGAGCGATTGGGTGTAGGGATGGCGGGGGTTTGAGCAGATCTGCTCGGCGTCGCCCAACTCGACTATCTGGCCGCGGTACATTACGGCGATACGTTGGGCGAGATGCCTGACGACCGCCAGGTCGTGCGAGATCAGGATCAGCGTGAGGTTGTGATCGCGGCAGAGTTGTTTGATGAGGTTGAGGATCTGCGCCTGCACGGAAACGTCGAGCGCCGACACCGGTTCGTCGGCAATAATGAGCGCGGGATCGAGTGCAAGCGCGCGGGCTATGGCGATACGCTGGCGCTGGCCGCCCGAAAATTCGTGGGGATATTTTTTCATATATCGTCTGGCCAGCCCGACGCGCTCCATCAGGGCGGCAACCTTTGCGGCAACCTCACGCCGCCGCGCAACGCCGTGCACCAGCATCGGCTCGGCGAGCGCGTCGGACACCGTCATGCGGGGGTTGAGAGACGCGTAGGGGTCTTGGAAGATCATCTGGAGGCGTGGCCGCACCTTTCGCATCTGGCGCGGCGACAGGGCGGCGAGGTCGCGGCCTTCGAACAGGATTTGCCCCGCGGTCGGCGCCACAAGCCGCACCACGGTGCGCGCCAGCGTGGATTTGCCGCAGCCCGACTCGCCGACCAGCCCCACGATCTCGCCCCGCGCCACGTCGAGCGAAACGCCATCGACGGCCTTGACGACTGCCGCGGTGCGCTTGAAGAACGACCCGCGCTGAATTTGGAAGTACGTCTTGACGTCGCGGAGTTCAAGCATGGGCGTACGTACGAGCGCGAGCGAGTACGGCGTCATAGTTCACCTGTCTGCACCCGCGTGCACGCGGTTGCGTGGCCTCGAGCGACCTCTTTCAGCAGCGCGGGCCGGTGGCGGCATATGTCGGCGGTGTGGGCGCACCGGGGCGCAAACGGGCATCCGACGATCTCGGAGGTCAGTTCGGGCGGCAGGCCGGGGATCGTATATAACTCCTCGCCGGGCTTGCGGGCGGACGGCATCGAGTCCATCAGCGCCCGCGTGTACGGATGTCGCGGCGAGTAGAACAGGTCGCGCGTCGGCGCCGACTCGAGGATTCTGCCCGCGTACATCACCAGCACCCGGTCGCATGTGCCCGCGATGACGCCGAGGTTGTGCGTGATCAGGATGACGGCCGTGCCGAGCCGCCGCTGCATCTGCTTGATCAACTCGAGGATCTGCGCCTGAACCGTCACATCGAGCGCCGTGGTCGGTTCGTCGGCGATGAGCAACTGCGGGTGTGTGACGAGCGCCATGGCGATCATGACGCGCTGGCGCATACCGCCGCTGAGGTGGTGCGGATATGCCCGCATCCGTGCTTCCGGGCCTGCGGCATCCTGCAGGCCCACCGACTCGAGCATCTGCGCGGCCCGATCCGCCGCTTCGGCCCTCCCGAGGCCGTCATGCACCAGCAGCGGCTCCATGACCTGCTTGCCGACCGTCATGTACGGGTTGAGCGCCGTCATCGGGTCCTGGAAGATCATCGAGATCCGTTTGCCGCGGATCGAACGGAGCACCGGCGCGGGCGCCTTGAGGAGATCCACCCCGTCGAACATCGCCGAGCCCGAGACGATCTTGCCGGGCGGCGACGGCACCAGCCCGAGGTAGGAAAGGTTCGCCACGGATTTGCCCGAGCCCGATTCGCCCACGATGCCCAGCGTCTCGCCGGGCTCGACGTGCAACGACACGCCGTCGACGGCCCTGACAATCCCGTTGCGGGTGTAGAACCACGTGCGCAGGTTGTCGACGTCGAGCAGCCGCATAGCTAGCGTACCGAATCAGAATTGAGGTTACTTACAAATGAATCCAAATAACACCAAAGATAAGCGAAAAACGGGGACTGGCTCGCTTTTTTCGGCAGTTTGAAAAAAGCGTGCCTGTCCCCGCTTTTCGCGGTTCCAACGCCATTCGGCCACTTCTTCAGTCCAAAAACAAGATACCATTGGCATGACACGCTAGGCTAGTCCTTCGCGGCGCGCGGATCGAGTGCGTCGCGCAACCCATCGCCGAGGAAATTAAGTGCAAACAGCGTCGCGGACAGCGCAACGCTCGGGAACAGCAGCAGCCACGGGTATTCTTCCATGACGTCTGCGCCTTCCTTGATGAGCACGCCCCACGAACTCATCGGCGCCTGCACGCCCAGCCCGAGGAAACTCAGAAACGCTTCGAGCAGCATCACGTTGGGGATCGTGAGCGTGGTGTAGACAATTACCGGGCCGAGCACGTTCGGGATAATGTGGCGCAGGATGATCCGCCTGCGCGAATAGCCAAGCACGACCGCGGCGTCGATGAAGTCCGCCTGCTTAAGCGAGAGCACCTGACCGCGGACAATCCGCGCCATCGTCAGCCATTGCACCGCCCCGATGGCCAGAAACAGCAGCATCATGTTCCGGCCGAAGAACACCATCAGGATCACCACGAAAATCGTGAACGGCAGCGCATACAGGATGTCCACGATCCGCATCAAGATCGAGTCGGTTCTCCCACCCACGTAACCGGCGATTGCGCCGTAGAGAACGCCCACGAGCAGCGACACGCCCGTCGCCGCGAATCCTACCATCAGCGAGATCCGCCCGCCGTACAGGATCCGGGTGAACAGGTCCCTGCCCAGCGTATCGGTGCCGAGCCAATGCGAGGCGCTTGGCGCCGCCGCGCCGAGGTTGAGATCCTGCGCGTCGTAGGCGTACGGGGCGAGCCACGGCGTCGCCAGCGCGAGTGCCACCATGAACACGAGAAAAATCCCGCCGCACATTGCCATCCGGTTTTTCGCGAGCCGGTGGAACGCGTCTTTCCACAGCGACGCGCCTTTCTCGGCGCGGGCCGGCCCTTCCTGCGCAAGGATCTCACCGTTCTGCAGGACGTCAGGCATGGTCTCGGTGCTCCTCGCGGATGCGCGGGTCCAGGAACGCCTCAATCACGTCTACGGCCAGATTGAAGACAAGGATCAGGAAGGCGTAGAACAGCACAGTTCCAAGGATCATCGTGTAGTCGCGGTTGAACGCCGCCTGCACGAAAAGCCTGCCCAGCCCGGGGATTTGAAAGATCGTCTCGATGACGAACGAGCCGCTCAGCAGGCCCGCCGCCGCCGGCCCGAGAAACGATACCACCGGCTGAATCCCCCCGCGCAGCGCATGCCTCAGCACCACCCGCGCCTCGCTCAACCCCTTCGCCCGCGCCGTCCTGATGAAGTCCTGCGAGAGCACCTCGAGCATGCTGCCGCGCGTGAGCCGTGCAACGTAGGCGGCGTACGCCGCGCCCAGCGTGAGCGCGGGCAGGATCTTGTAGAGCGGCCCGTCCCAGCCGGAGGACGGCAGCCAGCCCAGCCACAGCGCGAACACCAGCACCAGCAACGGGCCCAGCACGAAGTTCGGGATGCAAATCCCCGCCATCGCCAGCGACATCGGAACGTAGTCTCTGGCCGAATTAGGTTTCAACGACGCGCTGATGCCCGCCGCGAGGCCGATTGCAAGCGCGACCGCGAGCGCGTAAAGGCCGAGTTCGAGCGATACCGGGAAACCCAGCGCGATCAGTTCGTTGACGGAGAAGTTCGAGTTTTTGAACGAAGGGCCGAGGTCGCCATGAACGAGCCGCCCGAGATACATCAGGTACTGGCGGTATAGCGGCAGGTCGAGGTGATAATACGCCTCGAGGTTTTCCAGGACTTCCGGCGGCGCGCTCTTTTCCGTGTCGAACGGGCCGCCCGGAGCCAGCCGGATCATGAAAAACACCAGAGTCACAATGATAAACAGTACCGGAACGATCTCCACCAGCCGGTTGACTATGAAGCGCGTCATGATCGTCCCTTGAGCCGGATTACGGGCCGCGGCTCCAGGGCCGAGTCCCGCAGATCCAGGTGCTTGAATGAGATGTAGCCCAGAATGTTGCTTTGCCACCCGATCACGTCCGGCGAGAGAAGAAAAGTCCGCGTGTAGTGGTAGATGGGGATGATGGGGGCTTCCTCGAGCAGAATGGCCTCGGCTTTTGCGAACAGCTCGAGGCGCGCCTGCGGGTCGGGCTCGCGCGACGCACGGTGGATCAGATCGTCGTACTCGGCCGACGACCAGCCCGTCCGGTTGTTGCCGCCATCCGTGATGAAGCAGTCCAAAAAGTTGATCGGATCATTGTAATCGCCAATCCACGATGCGCGGGACACCTGATAATTCAGCGTGTTTTGAGAAGCTAGGTAAACCTTCCAATCCTGGTTCGCAAGCGTAACGTCCGCGTCGAGGTTTTCTTTCCACATGCGCTGCACGGCTTCGGCGATCGTCTTGTGGGCCTCGTTTGTGTTGAACAGGATCTCGATCGGCGGCAAGCCCTTCCCGTCCGGATACCCCGCCTCCACCAGCAGCCGGCGCGCCTCGTCCACGTCGTAGTCGATGCCGACCGGGCACGCATAACCAACCGCTTCCGGTACGCAGAAGGTACGCGCCGGCTTTTGGCCGCCCGTCATGACACGATCGGCGATCGCTTCCCGGTCGAGTGCAAGCGCAAACGCACGCCGCACTCGCACGTCCGTGAACGGCGCACGCGTCACATTGATCCGGTAGAAATACGTGCCCAGGTACGGGTCAATTCGGATTAAATCCGGCCGCTCCCGAACGTATACGGGCACCTTGGTTAGCGGAATCGTCTCCGTCAGATGGAGCTGGCCCGTCCGGAAACTCCTTTCTTCGGTAAGCAGGTTATCTATCGGATAGAACTGGATGCGCGGCAGCCGGACCGACCCCGCGTTCCAGTACAGGTCGTTCTTGACCACTTCGATGACGTTGTTAGGCACCCACCGCTCGAGGACAAACGCGCCATTCCCCACGAAATTCCCCGGCCGTGTCCAGCGGTTGTCACGCTGGTCGAGCCGGCCAAACGCTTCGACGGTAGGCTGGTGAACGGGGTACCACGCGGTGTAGGTTTGCATGCTGAGGAAAGACGGATTGGGGGCTTCGAGCGTCACCTCGAGCGTCCGGTCATCCAGCGCCTTGGCGCCGACCCAGCTGAAATCGTCCAGCTTGCCTTCGTTGAATGCCTTGCCGTTCTTGAGGCAATGCAGCATATAGGCATAATCGGCGGCCAGCGTGGGCGTGAGGATTCTGCGCCACGAATACACAAAATCATGCGCCGTCACCGGGTCGCCATTCGACCACCGCGCCTCGGGCCGCAGGTGAAACGTGTAGACCGTCCCGCCGGCGCTGATTTCCCAGGAAGACGCCACGGCCGGGACGGGTTCGAGCGTGCGGCGGTCGGTGTCAACCAGGCCTTCGAGAAGCGTCGAGATGATCCGGTGTTCGGGCACGCCTTGGACTATGTGCGGGTCAAGTGCCTGCGGATCCGCGCCGTTGCCAACCCGCAGCGTCTTGACCGCAGGCTCCGAGCAGCCTGCGAAAACCGCGGCAACCCCAGCAACCAGACCAAGCCGGGCCAGAATCCGGGAATAGAGAAGCCGAGTCCGCACGTTACACCCACTCCAGAAAAAGACGGCTACACTTTACCATGGACGCTCCGCGGGTCGCATGTAATGCCCTTGACCAACCTTGACCGGGGGCGAAAAAAAGCTTACCATTGGTGTGCTGTAGGCAGACAGCGCCAAGGGCCAGCCAAACTGCCTCGTTGGGCGTCGTTTGAGAAGGGACTTATATGAGCGGAAGGTTGTTTGTGAAAAAACCTCCGGAAACCCCGAAACGGATCGGCGAACTGCTGATCGAAGAAGGCCTGATTACCGAATCCGACCTCGCTAAGGCGCTCGACCACCAGAAAAAACACGGCGGCAAAACCGTCGAGATCCTTATCCGCCTGGGCATTATCGAGGCGGCCACGTTTGTGAAATTCCTCAGCAAACGCCCAGGGATACCGAGCATTGACCTGAGTAACTACGAGGTGCCGCAAGATCTGGTTGCTCTTGTGCCCAGAGAACTGGCCACCAAACACGAGATTTTCCCCATCGACAAGATGGGCAAGGTGCTGACGCTGGGGATGGCTTTCCCGCTCGACCGGGCCACTATCGAGAAACTCGAGTCGGTCACGGGGTTCAAGATCCGGCCCATCCTGTGCTCGAGCGGCGATATCCGCGCCGCCATCAAGCAATATTATGGCCGCGAGGAACGGGCCGTTTTAGCGCGTAAGGAGAAAATCGAGGTCGTCGAGGAACGGGCCGAAAGCGCGCTCCGCCTCGGCAACATCAGCAGCCTTGTCAAGGAGATCACGGTGCTCCCGCCGCTGCCGCGCACCGTCGAGAAGCTCCGCCGCATTATCGACGACCCCAACAGCTCGATCTCCGACGTCGCACACCTCCTCAGCCTCGATCCGCCGGCTTCCGCAAAGTTGCTCAGCATTACCAACTCCGCCGCGTTCAGTTTCTCCCGCCAAATCCGCAACGTGCAGGAGGCCGTGGCACTGCTGGGGCTGCAGCAGACCTACGAAACCGTGCTGTCGGCAGCGGCGCTGGACTTCTTCAAGCGGGCGCCGTTTTTTGACCACAACCTCTACTGGCAGGACGCCATGGAGTGCGCCAACATCTCCACCATCATCAGCCGGATGGCGGGGCTGCACTCGCCCGACGGCATTTTCGCGGCGGGCATCATGCACGACATCGGACGGATAGCCCTCGCCTGGATCGCCCCCGAGCGTTACGCCAAAGTCGAACAGACCGAAGGTACTGGCAAAATGGTCGAGTCCGAGCGCGAGGTCTTTCTTGTGGCTCACCCCGAAGTGGGCTACATGTTGACCTCGAACTGGGGGTTGCCCGAGCAAATGACACTGGCCATCCGGTTCCACCACGGGTATGATATGGCGCCTGAGCCCGTCGAGACCGCCGCCGTCATCGCGCTGGCGTGCGGCGTCCTCGACAACTTCGAACTCGGCGAAGAAATCGCCGACCCCTTCTACCAAAAACACATCGAGGCGCTCGAGTGCCTCAAGATCGACCGCAAAAAATTCGAAGACATCCTCGAAAAAATCAAGGAATCGGTCGCCAAAAAGCAGGAAGACTAGTCAGCAGCTCAATATCATCCTTCCGCGGAAGCGGCATCTCCGCCACTTCATTGCAGCAATCAAAACCCCGCTCGCCTGCTTTTTCCCCTTACGTCCCCTCATTTTTCGGGTAATGCAAATAATCCGCCTTTGGCCCAATTTCATGGCCAGCGACGTCTATAGCGTAGAATAGGTCGGCCTTTGAATGCGGCCCGGAGACAACCTCGGTGACAGACCTGGCCCTATTGCAGCGTTGGACGGATCGGCGCGACGCGCAGGCCTTCAAACAGATCGTCTCGCGGTACGCCTCGATGGTCTACGCGACCTGCATACGTATCCTGCACAACTCCGCCGAGGCCGAAGACGTGACCCAGGAATGCTTTGAATCCCTCGCCCTGGGCCCCCGCCGGCCCACGGAGCACCTTG
This sequence comes from Bathyarchaeia archaeon, assembly GCA_035530195.1. Lineage (GTDB taxonomy): Bacteria > Hydrogenedentota > Hydrogenedentia > Hydrogenedentales > SLHB01 > JAPLKX01. The sequence goes on from DATKVG010000191.1 coordinate 13,032, forward strand.
GCCCGTGGCTGCATCGCGTGGCCACCAACCGCGCGCTCGACCGAATCCGATCCGAGCAGCGGCGCAAGACGCGCGAGGCCGGCTTCGTGGCGGAACTGCCCTCCCGCGTCGAGCCTGCGTGGGACGATGTCTACAGTTGCGTGGATGAGGTACTCGCCGAGTTGCCCGAAGAGGTCCGCATTCCGGTCGTCGCCCACTATCTCCTGGGCGAGTCTCACGCCGAAATTGCCGCATCCACCGGCGTCCCGCGCCGGACCGTCTCACACCGCATAACGCACGGCGTCGATCTGATAGGCGAATCACTGAAAAAGCGCGGCATCCACGTTGCCTCAGGCGCGCTGGCAACACTTCTGGCCGCCAATATGGCGCAGGCATCGGCGCTGCCGCCCACCCTGACGGCCGCCCTCGGCAAGCTGGCCCTCGCGCAGTCCGTCAACACGGTCGGCGCGGCCACCGTGCCGGTCGCCACGGCCGCTTCGGTCGGCAAACTAATCGGAGGCATGCTGATTATGAAAAAGTTCGCGGCTGTTGTTGTCGTCGTAATAGGGGCGCTCCTCGCGTACTGGGCTCTGAAACCGCAGGCGTCCGAGCCCAATATCCAGCCCCAACAGTTAGTCCAAAACAAAGTCCAAAAGAGCGCCGTCCCGCAACCCGCCGGGGGAAATGCCGGCGCTTCTCAAACCGGTGAGGCCGCATCCGCACAACCCGGTCCCGCGGCCGGCGTGCCCGAACCCGTGACGCCCGGCATCAGCGGCCGGGTTGTCGATGCGGAAACAGGCCAACCCGTGCCCGGCGCCGAGGTCGTCGCACAGGAAACCATGGCCGATTATGCCAAATCCGGCCAGAGAGTGGAGGCCCTCTCCGACGACAACGGCCGGTTTCAAATCACCGGATTGCAGCCCGGCTTCTACCTGGTAATGAAAAAGGCCGGCCCCGACGACTATATGGGCAGCCTCCCCGATGATATGGCCGAGGTACGACTCCGGGACGGCGAACAAAAAGAAGGCCTGCTGCTTATTGCCCGCAAAGGCGGCACCGTCTCGGGCACAATCACCAACGAGCGCGGCAGTCCGCTTGCCGGCGCGTCAGTCGAGCTTGGCTCCGCCCGCAACGAATCGTTTCAGGGAATCAAAGCCGTGTTTTCGAGAATTTACGGATCGACCGAAACCGACGCCTCCGGCCAATACACGTTTCGCGGCGTCAACTTTGGAAAAAGCTGCACCATCACCGCCACCGCCGCCGGATACACCCCGGCTCTCAGCCCCGAGTTCTCGCTCGTCGCCCCCGGCGCGTCAAAACGCGTCGACCTGCGCCTCGGCCGCGGCTCGGCCATTTCCGGCTGGGTTGTTGACCGCGCCGCAGAATATCAGCCCGGAATCGAGCTCACCCTCGAGCCCGACTTCGAAGGCCGATCCCACGTCGATACCGTGGTGTTGATGGGGATAGGCCGAACGATCAGCGGGATGAAGAGTGATGAGAACGGTATGTTTCGGATTGACGGCTTGCCCGCGGGCGCCTACCACCTGTTCGCTGGCGGCATTACACGAAGCCTCTACAACAACTTTGAAGGCGGCGGCACGCGCGTCGAGGTGGACGGCGTGAACGAGGTCGACGGCGTCACCGTCCGTGCATTCTCACTCGGCCGCGGCGATCACTGGATTGCCGGCCACGTCTCCGACCCGGAGGGCGCTCCCGTCGCAGGCGCAGAGGTCGATGTTTTGGCTACGCAACCGCCTGTCGACCATTTTGTGGTGCACACTGACGAAACCGGCGCCTTCTTGATTGACGGACTCCTGCCCACAGACTTCATGCTCGTGTTCACAGCCTCCGGCTATGCCCAGGCGCTGGTCAATTCGCCTCCGCTCGACACCAGCGATCTGGCCGTTACGCTCCGCCCAAACGTCCCCGTTCGCGGGCGCGTCCTCGAACGCGAAGGCGGCCGGCCCGTGCCTGCCGCAAAAATAAGCGTCGCCCAACATGACCGGTCCCAACGATCGTTTTCATCCGGTTTTTCCTGGCTTGCCGAGCGGTTCGACGCCATCCGTGAAGACGTTGCCGGGCGCGAGACCACCAATACCGCCGCTGACGGAACATTCGAACTATCCGGCGTCGAGCCGGGAACTATCCTGCTCAAGGCCGAACGGCTCGCCTATGCCGCCGCCTACAGCGATAAGTTGGTCATTGAAGCCGGACAACCTGTCGAAGACGTGACAATTTACATGAGCCGCGGAGCTACCGTCGAAGGCAGCGTCCGCACAGTCGACGGCGCGCCCGTCGAGGCCGCGTCCATCCTGGTGGCCGAGTCACGACTGCCAGGCGAAGAACAGGCTAATGCCGAAGTGCGGCTTCTGCGCGTCACCAACATGGGCCAGGGAAGCCGGGATATTCGCGCAATTTCCGACGCCAACGGGCGCTTTACCGTCGACGGTCTCGCCGACGGCCAATACTGGATGCGTGCCCTCGCCACGGGCTACGCACCCTCGCCCGTGGCAACCCTGTCCATCTCAGACGCGGCGGCACAGAGCGGTCTCGAGCTTGTCCTCGATCCCGGCGGAACTATTGAAGGGCGCTGTACCCAGGGCGGGATGCCTAAGCCGGATGTCATTGTCCAAGCTACGCGCGACGGACTCGATGCAGACGCCATTCGCGTCTACTCCAATGCCGACGGCTATTACATCATCGAGCACGTGATGCCCGGCGAGCACGAGATCCGCGCCGTCGACTTCAATCTCCCGGGAAACACCGGACTCCAAACCGCTCAGGTCGAGGTCGTTTCCGGGAAAACCATCCGCCAGGACTTTGAGTACACCGGCCACATCCTCCGCGGAACTGTCACCGGCCTTGCAAATCCTGTCGAATGGCAGGTCGCCATTCTCAACATCTCCGACGGTATCGACCCCGAGGCCCCGCCCGACATGTCTATCGATTGGATCTCCCTCGTTGCGGCCACAACCCCCATCAACGCCGACGGCACCTACATCATCGGAAACCTCGCCGACGGCGTCTACAAACTCGAAGTCTTTCAATTACAGAACGACGGCATTGTCCCAAAAGGCGTCTGGCAAACCATCGAAATCAACGGCGAAGACCTCGATGTCGACATCCAGACGACTCAGTAACCAGCCTGCGCCTCAAATGATCCGTCCGATCCGACCGATTTTCCTCCAGACTCCGGACTCCAGACTCCGGACTGTCTTTCATTTGTCCTTTGTAATTTGTCCTTTGTCCTTTTCTTCCGGGTAGTACAAAAAGTCCGCCTTCCGCCACTGCGCCGGGTCAAACCTCGTCATCTTCCGAGTGTACCCTAGCGATGACGCGGTCGGGTTGAGCGGCAGCCCGCAGCCTGAGCCGACCAGCCCCGGCGCATCACACCCCAGCGTTTCCCGCCACCACGCCTCGTCGAAATACACCTTCACCACGTCCCGGTCGCCGGCGTCGTCCGTGTAGAGGGCAGCGTTTTCGGCAAGCCTCGGCCAGATGTGGCGCAGGCAGTCGCGCGTCGAACTGACCAGGTCGACATCCAGAAACGCAAACGCCAGCGGACCATCCAACCCCCGTAACGACTCACTGAACAACCCTTTCACGAACCGGCACGCATCGAGGCTGCCGCAACGCCGGATGTTCTCCATCACCTCGTCCAGCGACCCGGCGAACATCCCCTTCTTATAGTAGCCGTACACGCCCACGTGCGGCCCAATGTGCACCTGCATCCCGTCGTCGCCCGGCAGCCCCTCGAACGAGTCGCAGACCAGCAGCGTCCGCCCCGACATCGAGCACACCAGCGACAAGCATGCGGAGCTTGCCCCTTTCCACACCCCGCACTCGATCACGGCCCCCGCCGTGTCCCGCGGGATGCCGAGGATCTCGCGAGCCAGAACCACGTGGACCAGCGGCGACGTGCCCGACTGGATCTCCGAGTTGACCCGGCGGAACTGGTCGACCAACCGGAGTTTTTCCCGCGCGCCCACACCATACGCATCGCCCGCCGGGCCGTGGACGAACTCGTCGATCACAGCCGCGCTCCACGGCTCCGAGGCCAGCCGACGTAACTGCCGCGCAACCAGCCCCCGGACCGGCGGCAGCTTCACAAGGCCATCCGCCAAGGGCCGCAATAGTCTCCCAACCACGCCTTTCATCGCCGCCCAGCATACCACGTTCCCCTGCCCAACACCCATGACCTTGTTTCTGGGAATTCTTGTGTCGTTTATGTCCCTTTTGTCCATTTCTGTCAATCAAATCCCCCTTGTTTCGCAAAACTCAACTATGTATAGTGATTCACTGTGAACAATTCTTTTGACGTCACGATTGCCATTCTGACACGGGACGCGGGGCCGGTGTTGCCGCGCCTGCTCGAAGCGGTGTTCTCGCAGCAGACGTCGCTGCGGTACGAGGTTCTGGCGGTCGATTCGAGTTCGACGGACGGTTCGGTGGCCACGCTGCGGCGGTTTCCGTTGCGCCTGATCGAGATCCTGAAGTCGGAGTTCAACTGGGGGCGGACGCGCGACTTTGCCTACCAGCAATGCACCTCGGCGGTGGTCGTGAACCTGTCGCAGGACGCGGTCCCCGCGCACACGGACTGGCTGGACAGGCTGGTCGCGCCGATCCTCGAGGATCCGGATGTGGCGGTGACCTGTGGGTCGTCGATCCCGGACCCGGAGCGGCATTTCACCCAGTTCGCGTGGGAACGCAACGGTTATTTCTATTTCACGCGCGAGACCAAGAAGTTCGTGGCCAAATACGGCCGTGGGTTGTCGTTTGCCAATTCGGCCGTGCGGCGATCGGTGTGGGAACGCCTGCGGTTTGACGAGCAGCCGACGGGCGAGGATTTCCAGTTCCAGAAGAAACTGCACGGCGGCGGCGGCAAGATCGTCTTCCCGACGGACGCGCCGGTTCTGCACCATCACAACTACAGTTTCGGCGGCCTGTTTCGCCGGTGCCGCAACGAGGGGTATGCCCTGCGCCTGCTGGGCTGCCCGTACAACGAGCTTGACCTCGCCGCCGACCTGCTGAGCCCGGGGAAGTACGTCCAGTGGTTGCGCGAGGCCCGCAAGGGCTGCCTCAAAACGCCCGCGGACGTGCTGTTTCCGGTGGTGCGGCCGGTGGCGGTGTACGCGGGCAGCCGGTTTGCCCGGAGGCCCGTATGGTATTGAACGGCGAGATCCGCCGCGCACGCGTGCGCGCCTATTACGAGAACAACCCGCTGATGGTGAGTTCGCCGTTCGGCGGCATCGACGGCATAAACGAGCCGCTGCTCGAACAGGTTCTCGATCGGCTCGACATCCGGCTCGAGGGCCAGCGCATCCTCGACGTGGGTTGCGGCCGGGGGTTTGCGGGCGATTTCGTCCGGAAATCCGGCGGGACGTACAGCGGCGTCGATTTTGTTCAAAGCCGGGGCGGGTTTCCGTTCGTGATGGGCGACGCGGCGAAGCTGCCTTTTGCCGACGGCAGTTTCGACGGCGTGTTTTGCATCGACGCGTTTGAACATTTCCCGGAAGCGGGCGGCGCGGCCTCGGAGTTTTACCGCGTACTGCGCCCGGGCGGCTGGGTGTTCCTGTCCGTGCCCAACTATTCGAATGTCGCGGGCGTGGTCAAGTTTTGCTGCGAACGGTGGGGCGCGTACAGGCCGATGACGTGGGCGCCGTTCCGGCGGTGGCAGCCGCAGGAGTACGAGCGGCCGCTGACGGCGGGATTTGTGCGGCGGGCCTTTCGCGGGGCTGGATTTGTGCGGATGCGGCGGATAGGCTATGGTGCGGAGGCCGGGCTTGGCCTGTTTCCGTGGGTTGCCCACCCGCAGATGCCCGAGTGGGCGCAGTTTCGCATCGAGCGGTTGTTTGCGGCGGCGGGCCCGGCGATAGTCCGGGTGTGGCCGGGCGCGAGCCTGCACCAGTTTTGGAAGATCGAGCGCTGAACGATGGGTTTGAGACGGGCGATACAGAAACTGAAGCTGCGGTATGGGTCGCAGGCGACGATTGTCAAGACGCTGCGGCAGATGGGCGTGCGGATCGGTGACGACTGCCGGATTTACACGAGCAACTTCGGCACGGAGCCCTGGCTGATCCGAATCGGCAACCGCGTCTGCATCTCGAACGACGTCACGTTTGTCAACCACGGGCTCGTCTGGCCGTTTGAAGACAAGTACGACTCGCTGACGCGGTTCGGCAAAATCGAGATCGGCGACAACTGCCAGGTCGGCATCCGGGCAACCATTTTGCCCGGCGTCACAATCGGCGACAACTCGATCGTTGGGGCATGCAGCGTTGTCACGAAAGACGTCCCGCCCAGCGTCGTGGTGGCGGGCAACCCGGCGCGCGTCATCTGCACTGTTGCCGAGTACGAGCAGAAGTGCCTCGAGGGGCATATCGACATCCCGCGCGACCCGGAGGCGGCCCGCAAGGTGCTCGAGCGGCACTTTTGGGGGGATGGCTCGTGAAACTGGCGCTGCTCAACGGCAACCGGTTCAACCCGTGGCATTTTCAAGGCTACAAATACATCGAAGGCGACCCGGAAATCACGGCATTCCGGGCCGAATCCGAGATCCAGCAGTTTTTCGACGAACGCGACGACGGGTCCGCCGGATTTCGGTTTGAGCGGATCTATTTCGACACGCAGGCGGGCAGCCCGATCGGGCGGCTTCTGAAATCGGCGCAAACGAGGTATTTCGGCCGGGAGCCGCGGATCCTGCCGTTCTACGACCGCCTCGATCGGTTTGACCTGATCCAGAGTTGGGAGCTGTTTACGGACTGGTCGGAGCAGGCGTTGATCGCCCACGAAAAATACGGTACGCCGCTGCTCGTGATGGTGTGGGACAATATCCCGTTCAACATGGAGCGCAACCCGGCCCGGCGCGACCTCAAAAAACGCGTCGCGGCCGGCGCCGACCTGTTCGTGGTCCACACCGAGCGGTCGCGCCGGATGCTGGGCATGGAAGGCGTCGACGCCAACCGGATTGTTCTTATCAATCCGGGTGTCGATACCGACAAATTTTGCCCCGGCCCGCGGGCCCGACCTGGTTTCGGGCTCGACGACGAGGATTTCGTGATCCTGTTCGTGGGGTGGTTTCTGCCGCGCAAAGGGATGGACTACCTGCTGCTGGCGTTACGCGAGTTGCTGCAAGACGCCGAGTGCAAGAAACGGCGTATACGCCTGCTGGCGGTGGGATCCGGCCCGGGAAAAGACCGCATTGACACGCTGCTCGATCGGTTGGAGCTGCGCGATTCCTGCGTTTTCGCCGGGTCGCTGCCGTATAGCCGGATGCCCGACGCGTTCCGGGCCGCGGACGTGTTTGTCCTGCCGAGTATCGCAACGCCCGAATGGCAGGAGCAGTTCGGGATGTCGCTGATCGAAGCGATGTCTTGCGGGACGCCGGTGGTGAGCACGTTGAGCGGGGCCATCAGCGAGATTGTCGGCGATAGCGGCATTTTGTGCCAGCCCAACGACTTCGTATCGATTCTGGATGCGCTGAAACGGCTGATGGTGAACCCCGGGCTGCGGGAGGACCTTGGGGCAAAGGGCCGGCAGTGTGCGCTCGACCTGTTCACGCTCGAGCAGTTTGCCGCAGGCCTCGGCAGCGTCTACTCGAGGCTGGTTTGACGGGCGTTGTGGACATTGTGGTGCGGGCGTCTCGCCTGCACGTTTAGAGGCAGGGCCAGGAAATCTGTGCCCATTGCCCGCGGGGAGTATAATAAGTGATGCATTCGGCGCGCGCGCGCGCGGCGCCAAAATGGAGATGAGCAATGGACCGCGACACGAACAGTTTGTCTGACGGCGGGAGCGGCTTTTGCCTCGAGGGCAAGACGCTCGAGGAGGCGCTGGCCGAATGCAGGACGGCCAAAGAGCGGCTGCGCCTGCTGCCGCAGTATGCGTCTTTGTGCGACGCGGTTGGCGCCGCCCATAGCCGGGGCATCATCCACCGCGGCCTCAACCCCGGCGCGGTATTGCTCTCCGATTACGGCGAAACCGTGATTTCCGACTGGAGCCTGAGCAAAGTCCGCGGCCGGCCGGACCCGCAGCGGGAACGTTTTGGGGAAGCGGCGGCGGGTGCGGTGCTGCGGCCTTACCTGGCGCCGGAGATTGTAAAGGGCGGACTTGACGAGGTGGATGCGCATTCGGACGTTTATGCGCTGGGCGCGATTTTGTATCAACTGTTAACGGGCAAACCGCCGCGTTCTGATGGGGGCGCCCCGGAACCCGCCGATGCCATGGATCCGGACGTCCCGCGCGAGTTGGCACAGATCTGCCGCCGCGCCATGTTCCAGGAAGCGTCGGCGAGGTACGCCAACGCCTCGCAACTCGCCGACAGCGTGCGCCGGCTTGAAACGCAGGCTGCGCCGGCCGCGCCTGACCAGCCGGCGGGGGGCGTCGACCCGCTTTACAAGACGCTGGTTGGTGCGGCGGTCTTATGCCTTATCGTGCTGGCGGCGGGGTTTGGTTTTGTGTATCACAGCCTTTCCGCGGATAGGGCTGAGACCGTCACGATGCGCGACAAAGAAATCGAGTTGCGGCGGGATGCCGAAGAGGCGCGCGACAAGCTGGCCGAGGAACTGAAGGACGCGGATGTGATCCGTACCCGGATCGAGGGCGACCGCGACAGGTTTGAAGATGCGCTGGGCCGGGTACGGGCCGAGCTTGAGCAGGTCCGCGTGGAATTGAAGAGCACGAAGGAAGAGCTAATCACGGCGTACGGCGCAGCCAAGCGGGCCGAAACCATTGCGCGGCTGGCGGGCACTGAGTCGGAACCCGCGGTGGAACCGCCGGCCGAAGAAGCCGTGCCCGAGGCGCAGGAAGAGCCGGCGGCAGAGTCCGCCGAAGGCCCGGTCGAGCCGTTTTCAACGCCGCTGCCCGATCTCGAACTCGAGCAGGAGACGCCGGCTGAAACGGCCGCTCCCGAGGAACCCGCGCCTGCCCCGCCCGCTCCAAAACCCGCCGGAATCGAGAAGCCCGATTTTGCCAAAGCCATGCCCGATCTGATCGCCAGCGTCGTTACTGTGGAAGGGGCGGAGTCCCAGGCGGCAATTCGCATAACCGGCGCGACGCCCCCTGCCATAAAAGCCATGGGGTTCCGCGACGGCGACCTCATCACGCGCATCAACCGCCACCCCGTCAAGACGGTCAACGACGCCAGACGCGCCCTCACCAACGTCCAAAAGGACACCGGGTTTTCGATCCGCATCGTGCGCAAGGGCCGGACCGGCTGGATGCGAGTGAATTTTGCCCCGCCGCCCACACCGCCGGCGCCCCAGCCGCCGCAGGCACCGCAGGCAGAACAACCTGCCGTCGAGACTCCGCAGCCCCCGGCAGAGGAAATCGAACAGCCATCGGAGGAGGCGGAACCGATCGAGCCTGAGCCCGAGCCGGCAAACCAGTAGACATCGGGAAGTGCAGGCGAGGACGCCGCGGTGGGGACACCGGCACCACAATTACCGTCGCCGCGCCACTATCACGTATGCAGGAGGCGCCGTGGCTCCTTGTATACTTTTTATCGGTCGGATCCGTCGGATCGGTCGGATCTGTCTTATATTGTCTGCACGGCGGTGAGGTGTCTGCGGACGTATTCCAGGGCGAGAATGGCCAGGCGCGTTTGGCTCCACGCGTCGGCGCCGAGTATCGAGACTTCCCAGGTTGCCGCGCCTTCGGGCGAGAGGAAGTGAATCTGCGTCTGGGTTTTGCTGCCCGAAATGAGGAGGGCGCAATCGGCGTTCAGCGCCTTTCGAACAACGTCCGGGCTTTCTGCTTCGTCGCGGGATAACTTGGCGCCTCGGAACGCGGGTGAATCCAGGACGGCGAGCCGTTGGGCGAGGCTTGCCGCATGAGCTGTTCCGCCGACGGCGAGCGTCCAGCCTTTTTCCCGCAGCAATCCATCCACGACACCCTCGATGGTGAGTTTTTCTCCGGCGCCCATGATGAGGCCGGGCAGTCGCTCGCGGACTTTGACCTCGACGGAGTCGATGAGTGCATCGGCTTCGTCGATCGATGCGGCCTTGGCCGTAATCCTGATGCGGACGGCGTCGGGCGATGCGAGCAGGCCGATAGTCGGGTTGGGCGAGTTGAGGATGAGGTCGCCGATTGCGGCGTCGACCCGGCTCTCGCCGATCCCGCAGATTTTCAGGACGCGGCTGTGGATGACGCCGGTGAGGCCGAACTTTGTGCGCAGGTAGGGCAGCACGGCGCTGGTCATCATGGGCTTGAGTTCGTGCGGCACGCCGGGCATCGAAACAATGACGCCGCGCGCGTCTTCGACGATAAGGCCGGGCGCGGTGCCGTTGGGGTTTTCAATGGCGACGGCGCCGCGCGGGGCGAACGCTTGCCGTTTGTTGTTGTCGGACATCCTCGCGCCCAGCTTGTTGAACCGGGCCACCAGCATCTGGAACAGGTCCTCGCGGAATTCCAGCGGCCGCCCGAGGAGGTCGGCGATGCACTCCCGGGTGATGTCATCCTCGGTTGGGCCGAGCCCGCCCGAGGTGAGGAGGACGTCCGCGCGATCCAACGCGACGGCAAGAGAGGTTTTGATCCGCTCGGGGTTGTCGCCCACGGTGGTTTTCTGGTAGACGTCGATACCGTTTTCAGCGAGCGTTTGCGCCATCCATGCGGCGTTGGTGTCGACGATCTGGCCCAGCAACAGTTCGGTGCCGATCATGAGCAGTTCGCACTTCATGGAGCGGTTCCTTTAGAGGAGACAGTTGGATAAAAGGCGGAGCAGCCGGCAGCGGGCGGTTTAGCCAAAGTATTTCTTGAAATACTCGGCGTTGTCGAGCCGCCGCAAATCGATTTTGACGAACCGGTCGAGTTCTTCCTGCGAGATGGGCGCGGCAAAGAAGGGATTAGGCCGGCCGGGCCGGGCGGGCTGGTCGGAATCGGGGCCGCCCTGGCTTTCTTCGTGGAAATACTCGGCCTCCTGGGCGAACACCCCCGCATCGAGGAACTCGCCGATGACGTCGGCCAGATGGGCTTTACGTTCTTCGGTGGAGCCGTGCTCGATGATTCTCCTGCTGATGCCGATGACCTTGTCGCGGAACAGGACGACCCACTCCCGGCATGCCGGGCACGGCATCACGACCACGACATCCTTGGGGACCCTGGCCGTGAAAATCTGGTGGGCTTTGCAGTGTGGACACATCACCATGTTGAACCCGAATTCGGCTCCACCGGGCTTTCGGCCCGTCGTTCGAACACACCCTCGCCTCGTGTTGGATTCTAGTCGATCCACTACAAAACTGTCAACTGATTCTCGATAAAGACGCGGCAAATCTTGATTTTAAGGGCCCGCGTGTGGAAAATGCAGCGGGTTTTTCATGGGCGCGCCAACAGGGAGGGTGATTTGATGAGCGGAATAGCTTTGCAACTTTACACAATGCGGGACCCGGCCAAGACGGACCTGGCGGGGATGCTAAAGCGTGTGCGCGAAATGGGTTGGGAATACGTACAGTGGAGCGGGATGCCCTCGCTGCCGGCCCACCAGATCCGTGCCGCGCTTGACGCGGCGGGCCTGAAAGCCGTCTCTGCACACGTGGGAATAGAAGCGTTCGAGAAAGATTTCCCGGCCGAGGTGCTGTTTTGGAACATTGTGGGGGTGAAGAACCTGGGGCCGGGCGGGATGATGGGCGACTGCCAAGGCTCGCTCGATGCGTGGATTCGCGGGGCCAAACGGCTCGATGCGGTTGGCGCAAAACTGCGGGGTGTCGGGATCCGGCTGTCGTACCACAACCACGCTGGGGAGTTCGAGAAGTTCGAGGGCGACCCGCGTGCGAAGCTGGACATCCTGATGGCGGAAACCGATCCGGCCAACCTTTGCGCGGAACTGGACCTGGCGTGGGTGCAGGTGGGCGGGGCGAACCCGGCGGAGTACATCGCGAAGTATGTGAACCGGTGCCCGGTGATACATGTGAAAGACCTCGCGGAAAAGAAGAGGCTGGGGAAAGTGTATTTCACGCCGCTGGGAAAAGGCGTGCTGGATTGGCCGGCGATTTTCAAGGCGGCGCGCGAGTCGGGCGTCGAGTGGTATGTGTATGAGCAGGACACGTGCGTAGACCCGTTTGAAGACGCGCGGATCAGCTACGAGTTTCTGAAGGCGAACGGGCTTTAGCAGGGTCTCACGGACGAACACGGACCGGCACGGACGGACACGGACTGTTCTACGGACTCCTAAATGAAGATCGACTTTATCTGTTATCACTGCGACCGGGCTTATGGCGGGGGCGAGGTCTGCGTAGAGTGCGGGGAACCGTTGGCGATACGGTCGCTGGCGGAACCGGCGCGGCAGATTTTTTCGAGGCGGCCGGTGTCGATGTGGGACTATGCGGCGCTGCTGCCGGTGGCCGATGGCGCGAACATCGTGAGCCTGGGTGAGGGCGGGACGCCGCTGGTTGACGCGCCGCGGCTGGCGGCGTCTGTGGGTCTGGGGCAAGTCGTGATAAAGAATGAGATGACGAACCCGACGGGCTCGTTTAAAGACCGGCAAATTTCGGCAGGGATCAGCCATGCCAAAGAGATTGGTGCGGGTACGGTTGCGGTGGTGTCCTCGGGGAACGTGGCGTGTGCGGCGGCCGCGTATGCGGCGCGGGCCGGGATGAACGCGGTGATGTTCATGCATGGCCACGCGGCGTCGAGCAAAGTGGCGATGGCGTCGTTGTTCGGCGGGCGGGTGATCCAGGTGGACACGCCGTCGGCGCGCGCGGTGTTCGACCTGTGCATCTCCGCGTGCAACAAGTTCGGCTGGTACCATCTTTCGACGGCGGGAATGTACAACGCGTACAACGTCGAGGGCAGCAAAACGATTGCATACGAGGTTTACCAGCAGACGGCCGGCCACCTGCCGGAGTGGGTGGTTGCGCCGGTGGGCGGCGGCGGGTTGCTTGGCGGGATCTGGCGCGGGTTTCTCGATCTCGAGCGGCTTGGCCTGATCGAGAAACCGCCGCGGCTGGCGGGCGTCCAGGCGACGGGTTGCGCGCCGCTGAAACAGGCCATCGAGAGCGGCGCGAGTTTTCTCGAGACGCTGAAACATCCCTGGCCCAACCCAAAGACGATCGCGGGCGGCATTGCCGATGATATCCTGTTTGACGGCCACACGGTGCTCCCGGCGATTCGGGCAACGGGCGGCGCGGCCATCGCCGTGGACGACGACGCGACGCTCGAGGGCCTGCGGCAGATGGCGGCGCTGGAAGGGTTGCTGTGCGAGCCGACGTCGGCCGTGGCGATGGCGGCGTTGAGCCGGTTGCCGGGCGCGGGTGCGAAGACGCGCGTGTGCTGCGTGATCACGGGCAGCGGCGCGAAAGATTTTTCCGCGGCCCAGGCTTACGCCCCGGTGCCGCTGCGGATCGGGCCGTCGTTGGAGGAATTGGATCGCGCGCTGGCGGGATAAGCGCGGGGATTTCAAAGTAACCCTGACGTGTTAAACTCGTGTGGACGTTTGGCTGAAGGCCCTATTTCCTCCGAGGCCTAATTGCTGGAATTAACGCGGCAAGGACGCCGCGTCTACGTATGCAGTTCATGTGAGGATGGATATGGGCGAAGTGCAGCAACCCCGGCGGGTCGCCGTCGTGATGGCGGGCGGATCGGGCGAGCGGTTCTGGCCGTTGTCGCGGGCGACGCGGCCCAAACAGTTGCTCCGTCTCACGGGCGCGAGGGAGTCGATGCTCGCGGAGGCAGTTTCGCGCATTGCTCCGCTGATCCCGCCAGACGACATCTACATCGTGACGGGCGAGCATCTTGTCGAGCCGATCCGTGAGGCGGGGGTCGGCGTGCCGCCCGAAAACGTCATCGCCGAGCCCAGCAAACGCAATACGGCCGGCTGCCTGGCCTATGCGACCGCGTATCTTCTGGCTAAATATCAGGGCGAACTCCCGCCGGACTCGACCGAGGCGCAGAACGCGCTGTCGGTGGCCGTCGTAACGGCCGATCATCTCGTCGAAGGCGACGAGGAATTCCGTGCGGCCGTTGAAACCGCGCTGGCCGCGGCTGACGGCGAACATGCTCTCGTGACGATCGGTGTCGAGCCGACGCGGCCCGAAACCGGCTACGGCTACATCCAGATTCCGAAAGACAAGGTCCCGCTGGCCGGTTACGGGCCACCGAATGTCTATTCTGTGGAGTCTTTTCACGAGAAACCGGACGCGGCGACGGCGGAGAAGCTTCTGGCATCGGGCCGGTTCTACTGGAACAGCGGGATGTTTTTCTGGAACGTGGGCGAGTTCATGCGCGAACTGGCAGAAGCTGGGCCGGCGTACGCACGCGCCGTCGTTGAGATGGCGCGGGCCATGCGCGAAGGGCGGGAGGCGCGGATGCGGGAGATTTTCGACGCGCTGCCGTCCGCACCCATCGACACGGTGCTGATGGAGAAGGCGCGGAACGTGCTTGTGTTGGCGGCGCCATTCGGGTGGGACGACGTCGGGGCATGGCCGGCGTTGGCGCGGACGCAGTCGTCCGACGATCGTGGCAACCTGGTGGTAGGGGATGCGGTGGCGGTCGATTCGAGCGGCTGCATCATCTACAACGAATCCGAGCCGGGCGCCAAAGAGGTAGTTGTCGTCGGGGTGCAGGATTTGGTGGTGGTAGTGTGCGACGACGCGGTACTTGTGGTTTCAAAAGACCGGGCTCAGGATATCCGGGAAGCGGTCGCAGAGATGCGGCGTCGGGGGTCGACGCACCTGTAGGCGCGAAGCGGGAACAGGCCGCCAAAAGCAGCGAAAAGCAGGGACAGACACGATTTTTTCAAACTGCCGAAAAAATCGAGTCAGTCCCTGTTTTTCGCTATGGGGATGAAAATGCGGTGGACGCTCGAGATTTTGACGGTATCGGCGTCCGTAGCCGCCGCGGTTTCTTCCTCGGGGTATTTTTCCCGCGCGTAGTGTTTGAGATCTTCGGCGGGGACATTGACCGGCTGGCAGCGCCAGAAGCTTGTGACAACGAAGTGGGCGCCGCATTTGCGCGCGGTGAATTCCAGGGCGTACACCTTAACGCCGGCTTGAAAGTAGAGTTCGCCCATGACGGAAACCGCGGGGTTGCTCATCGTGGCGGCGTCCAGCACTTTTGCTTCAACGCCGCCGAACGCCAAGGGCGTTATCTGGCCCGGCACCACGCCTTGTTCGTTCAATTGGCGCCGGGCATCCTTGAGAAAATCAAAACAGGACATGCCCGCCGTGGTTTCATCGGCGAAGGCCGCGGCATGAACCGCCGAACCATTCGCGAGCCGCTGATTGTCCTCGGCCAGCAGGGCCTTTCCCGTGTTGCCGTCGGCGCAAAGGCGATCCAACGCGGCCGGATGGTCGGTCTTTAACGCGTCAATCACTGCGGCGCAGGTTCGTGCAACGGCGGGGCCGTTGCCGCCGAGCCACGATGGCCACGGCACGTACTGCGACCCGCCGAGGGCGAGCACCGCCACCGCCGCAACGCAGGTCACAAAACCGACGTGGGGCACGAGGCTGCGCCGCGGCCGGTTGATCCGGCGGAGGCTTGCCTGCAACTCATCATCAAACTGTAAACGCGCAGCGGCTTGTCTCTTAGACAAATCGATAATCCTTCCGTGGAGAAAAGACCTGTTACGGAGAACATTTTACAAATGGACGTCATTGAAGGCAAGCGCGATCGTGTAAAAAACTGCTGTGGCAGTCACTTTAGCGCGAAGTCGTCGCTGTCAAGCGCGAAGTCTTTGCTTGTGTGGCGGCTAAAACTGCGATAGACTGGGCCGGGTTTGCCTCTACAAAAAAGGGAGCGGCACCATGGGCCAAAAATCTAGCAGTCGTTTTGCCATATCGCGCCGCGGATTTCTGGCGGCATCCGTCGCCGCATCTTTTGGCGCGCCACAGGTTGTTCGCGCCGAGACCCTGGGAAAAGGCGGCGGGGTCGCGCCCGGCAAACGGATCGGTTTGGGCTTTATCGGGGCGGGTTCGCGGGGGTCGGATCACGTGCGGACGCTCTCGGGCCGTACGGACGTGCAGATCATCGCGGTTTGCGACCCTTTTCTGTCGAAGTGCAAAGCCAACGCGGAGCAGGTTGATCGCGCCTATGGCTCGCCGGGGTGCGCCGTATATCAGGACTTCCGCGAGTTGCTGGCGCGCGACGATATTGACGCCGTCGTGATTGCGTCGCCTGAAAACTGGCATGCGCTGCACGGGATTTCCGCCGTCAAAGCGGGCAAGGACGTGTACGGCGAGAAAGCGCTGGCTCGGACGATTCTCGAGAGCCGCGCGCTGGTGGACGCGGTGCGGCGGCGCGGGCGGGTGTTCCAGGTGGGGATGCAGCAGCGTTCGTCGCGGGATTTCCGGTTTGCGTGCGAGTTAGCGCGCAACGGTTACGTTGGCCGGCTGCATACTGTGCGCGTGGGCGTGCCCGCCGGTACGTCGCTGCCCGAGGCGCCTCCTACGCCGCCGCCGCCCGACCTCGATTACGACATCTGGCTTGGCCCCGCGCCCTACACGCCGCACAACGACATGAAATGCAGCTACAACTGGTACTTCATGTTCGACTACTGCGCGGGGTGGGTGCAGTCGTGGGGCGTCCATCACGTTGATACGGCCCAGTGGGGCGCGCCCTCGCTCACGCGGGGCAAGCTTAAAGTAAAAGGGGCGGCCGAATTCCCGCGGGCCGGGCTTGCCGATACGTCGACGGCATGGCGAATCGAGTACCGCACCGATGACGGACTCCTGCTCATTTTCTCGGACAACGTGCAGCAACAACAGGGCTGCCGGTTCGAAGGCGATGCGGGCTGGGTGCACGTCAACCGCTCCGGCATCTGGGCGGAACCCGCGTCGCTGCTGGGCGTCCGCATCAAGCCCAATGAAGAGCACCTGTACATGTCCGAAGATCACCACACCAACTTTCTCGAATGCGTGCGTACGCGCAGAGAACCCGCCGCGCCGGTCGAGGCGGGGCACACGGCGAACGTGCTGACGCTGATCGGCGATATCGCGACGCGGCTGGGCAGGGAACTGACGTGGGACTGGACGGCGGAGCGGTTTACGGATTGCGACGAAGCGAACCGGTTTCTCGGCCGCACGATGCGCGCGCCGTGGATTGTCTAGCAGCGTCGTCCGTGAGTGCGGTGGAGTCGCGCGGTGGGGTCGCGCGGTGGGGTCGCGCGGTGGGGTCGCGCTCCCGCGCGACCGTTTGTCGGGAAAGGCGGTGATTTATAAGTCAGCCTGTGGTTGAAAGCTGCGGTCGAGCAGGAGCTCGACCCCACCGCATGACACCAAACTTTTTTAAGAGTGGAGGGAGCAACCGATGATGAGGCTTGCAGCCGTGCTCGTAATTGGCTTCGGTTTTGCTGCCGTGGCGGCGGATGTTCCGGCGAAGCGCGTCCTGCTTGTAACGGGCCAGGATTACCCGGGGCATAAGTGGCAGGAGACGGCGCCAGTTCTGGCGGAAGCCATCCGCGGCGACAAACGGATTGAACTGGTTGTTACCGAGAACCCGAAAGACCTCGCGTTGCCGGAGCTTAACCAGTACGACGCGATCGTGCTGCATTTTATGAATTGGGAGCAGCCGGACCCCGGCCCGCAGGCGCGCGAGAACCTCAAGAAGTTCGTTGAAGGCGGGAAGGGGTTGGTGCTGGTGCATTTTGCGTGCGGCGCGTTCCAGGACTGGCCGGAGTTTCGCAACCTGGCCGGACGGTCCTACGATCCTGCGCTCCGGGGCCACGACCCCTTCGGCACGTTCCGCGTGGAGATCACCAGCGAAAAGCATCCGATCACGGAAGGCATGGAGTCTTTCGACACGCCGGACGAGTTATACACGTGCTTGGCGGGCGATCGGCCGATAAACGTGTTGGCGAGCGCGAAATCGAAAGTCGACGGCAAAGACTATCCGATGGCGTTCGTGTGCGACTATGGGCAGGGACGCGTGTTTCACAGCGTCCTGGGGCATGATGCGCCGGCGTTGAGAAACCCGCCGGTGGCGCAGTTGTTCCGTCGGGCAACGGCATGGGCGGCGGGGTTGACGGCCACGGCGGGCGCGGCGGAAACCGTGCGGCTGTTCAACGGGGAGAACCTTGACGGGTTTTACACGTTCATCAAGGGGCGCGGCCGGGGCCAGGACCCGCTTGGCGTGTTCACGGTCAGTGAGGGCATGTTGCGGATTTCGGGCGAGGAATGGGGTTGCGTTACGTCGAACGATGAATATGAGAACTACCATCTGATTGTGGAGTTCAAATGGGGTGAAAAGACCTGGGCGCCCCGCGTCGAGAACGCGCGTGATAGCGGGGTGCTGGTGCATTCGGTGGGCGAGGACGGCGCCTATGCCGGCATCTGGATGAATTCCATCGAATGCCAGGTTATCGAAGGCGGGACGGGCGACGTGATTGTCGTTGGCGACGGCACCGACCGTTTCAGCGTCACGAGCCCGGCCGCACCCGAAAAGCAGGGCGACAGCCCCGTGTATCAGCCCGGCGGCAAACCCGCAACGATAAACAAGGGCCGGATCAACTGGTGGGGGCGCGACCCGGAGTGGAAGGACCTCAAAGGATTCCGCGGTGCGCGGGACGTCGAGAAGCCCGTGGGCGAGTGGAACCGCTACGAGTGCATCGCCGACGGGTCGCGAATGACGCTCCTGTTGAACGGCGTGGTGGTGAACGAATGTTTCGACGTGCGCCCCTCCAAAGGCCGCATTCAGATCCAGTCCGAGGCGGCCGAGCTATTCGTGCGCCGCGTCGACATCATACCGCTGGCGTCCGCGGGGGCCTCGGTGCAAGCCGGGCAGCCCGTGCTGCTGGTGCTCAACAAGCACGAAGACACCATGTCGTTTATAAACCCCGACACCCTGCAGCCGTTCGCCAAGATTGCCACAGGCCCGAACCCGCACGAGATCGTGCTGTCAAAGGATCAGCGGTTCGCCTATCTGTCCAACTATGCGCCTCCGGGAAACACGGTTTCGGTCATTGACCTGATGCAGCAGAAACACGTGCAGCAGATCGATACGGGTACGTACAGCAGGATTCACGGGGCGGCGATGGCGCCGGACGGGCGGCGCGCGTATTTTACGGCCGGCCAGACGGGCTACGTGGTGGAAATCGACACGCAGTCCAACCAGGTTGTGCGCGGCATCGAGACGCACGGCAAGATATCGCACATGGTCCTGGTATCCCCTGACGGTACGCGCCTCTACACGGCCAACATCGGAACCCAAAACGTGTCCGTCATTGACGTGGCGACCGGGCAACTCCTTGCGCAGATTCCGTGCGGCAAGGGATGCGAAGGAATGGCATTCGCGCCGGACGGTGCGCACCTTTGGGTGGCCAACCAGGAGGAAGGCAGCATCTCGGTCGTCGACTTGGGCGCCAACACCGTGGTGGAGACGCTCCCGTGCCCCGGGATGCCGGTCAGGATCAAGTTTACTGCGGACGGGAAGCTGGCGCTTATTCCGAGTTGGACACAGCAGGGCGAGTTGATCGTGTTTGACGCGGTAGCGCGCAAGGAACTGAAACGCATACCGGTTGGGTCGCAGGCAATCGGTGTTGAAATCAGTCCCGACGGCACGCGCGCGTTTGTTGGGTGCGAGCGGACGGACGGTGTGCGCGTTATTGATATGGCAACGCTTTCAGTGATCGGAACCATTCACACGGGGGATGGATCGGATGCGATGGCGTGGTGGTATCCCCCGGCATAACAGCAGCGAGGTGAATTATGGCACGCATGAATCGGCGCGGTTTTCTTGTTCAAACGGCGGGCGGACTGGTTGGGGCGGCGATGGCCGGAAACGCGCGGGGGCAACAAACCCGGCCGCCCAACATCATCTTGATTATGGCCGACGATATAGGCGCCAAGGAATTATCATGTTACGGAAACTCCCAGCACCACACACCCAACCTCGACAAGCTCGGCGAGACCGGGGTCCGGTTTGAGACGTGCTACGCCAGCCCGCTGTGCCATCCGACGCGGCTGATGATCATGACGGGCCAGTACGGGTGCCACAACGGGGTGTACAACTTTGCCGGCAGGCGCGGCGGGCCGGAACAGGACTCGCCCGTCGAGGATGTCGCCAAGAGCCATGTCACGTTCGCAAACCTGCTCAAGAAGGCGGGGTATGCGACGGCGCTGTCGGGCAAATGGCAGTTGTCCGGGAAACAACCGGACATGATCCGCGAGTGCGATTTCGACGAGTACTGCGCGTGGGCGTACAAACCGGATCTGCCTGCGGGCGTCGAGCACACGGGCGCCTGGGAGGGCGGCAACAAGACGGCGCGGTACTGGCATCCGTCCATTGTGAAAAATGGCGCGTACATGCCCACGACGAAAGACGATTACGGACCGGATATCCACATGGATTTCGTCATTGATTTTGCCAAACGGAACAAAGACAAGCCGTTTTTCATTTATCACACGATGTGCCTCACCCACGCCCCGCACATGCCCACGCCCGATACGCTCGCGCCGGGAGTCGACCGGTTCAGCACCGGCCCAAAGTACTTCAAGGGCACGGTAGAATACGTGGACAAGCTGGTTGGCCGGCTGATGGCGGCGCTCGATGAGATGGGCTTGCGCGAAAACACGGTGGTGTTTTTCACGGGCGACAACGGCACCGGCGGCGCGGGCAAAGGCGAACCGACGGAACTTGGCGCGCGGGTGCCGATGATGGTGAACTGCCCCGGGATTGTAAAGGCGCGCGGGGCCACCATGGAACTCACCGATCTCTCGGACGTCCTTCCGACGTTGCTCGAGTTTGCGGGCGCGCCCCTGCCGAACGACCGGCCGATTGACGGCGTGTCGTACGCGCGGTTTTTGCGCGGCGAAACGGAGGCCACCCGCGAGTGGATACACAGCTTCCTCGGCGACGCGCGGATCCTGCGCACCAAGCGGTGGCTGCTCGAAGACAACTCGCCGAACCACTACGGCCGGCTGTACGATTGCGGCCAAAGCCGCGACGGCACGGGATATCGGGACGTGACGGACTCGGACGAGCCGGAAGCCGCGGCCGCAAAAGAGCATTTCAACAAGCTCCTCGAGAAGTTGCCCGCCCCGCTTCTGCCTGACGAGGGCGAACCGCGCGGCAAAAAGGCTGCCCGCCGATCATCCGCGAATTCGCGAGGTTAAAATGGAACCGCCAATGAGGGAGAAACCAATGTCCGCCACATTCACACAGAAAATCGCCCGCGTCTTTCATCTGGGCCGTTTGCCCGCACGCGTCAGAGAACAGATGCAATCAGAAGGCGGGATACTGTACCTGGCGGAAGGGATTGCGGAAACGGCAATCTTCAGGAATTTCAGAGCGCCCGGAGTCTATTGTTCCCAGAGACGAATGGGCTTTATCGGCTTTTTCGCGTTATCCGAGCGCCGGATCGTAGCCAGGGCGGGGTGTTTCCACAAAATCGACGTTAACACTACCTTTGACGATCCAACGTTCAAAAAACTTCTCTTCAAGGCCGGGCCGAAATACTTGTCGGTAACGTTTGATCCGTCCATCCAAACGCCGGATGCGTCCGGTCAGATAGAAATCCGGCTTCACCTCCCCGACATATCCAAGGCGGCAACGATTCTCAAAGAGAACGGCGCCTGGATCACGGGTAAAGGCGCGGCAACGTAATCATATCCAGGCGAACCACTACCCCCGCTGGGCTCGGTATTCCTTGCGAGTGAAAGCGGTATCATGACGCCAGACCGCCGAGGAGTCCATCGGCGGAGCACGGGACATTGCCCAAGACACAAATCATTCGAATCCAGGTGGCTTACAGGTCGGCCGAGTTTTTTGATTCTACGCGGCCTCACAGGGGATCTCGCGCGCCAGCCTTGATGAACCGGGCAAGACCCCACGCGGCGTGGTCACAGGTGTAGCCGTCGCCTCCATTCAAGACGCGCAACGTGACTTCGTCGGCGCCAGACACATCAACGTCGAAAAGGTGAACTCTGCCCGCCTTCATGGCGGGGCTCCTGGCCTTGAGAACACCATCCACAAGTACCTGAAACTCGACGGTTCCCCCACCGGCGCTGTCTTCTACCCCCACATAGGCCTTGAACGTTCCGAATCCACGTTTCGCAATCGAAACAACAACGTCGGCGGGTGTCGAATCATTGAATGAATGGGTCCAGACGCCTTTTGGGTACTGTTTCCCGGCGATGGAAATACGCTGGCCGCCGTAGTTCGTGTCGCGGTGTACCGTGTTGCCCGCGCCTGCCGTTGCACGCAGCCATTCCATGTCGGAAACAAACGTCACATCGGGCAACTCCAACAAGGGCGGCGTTGTGAATGTGCCGCAGTCGCCGTCGTGTGGACGTTTCCCTCCCCAGCCGATGGCTTCCACTTTCCAGAACAGACGTTGGTCCGGCGGAAGATCGGAGAAGAGAGCCGATTGACCGGCTATGGTCTTCTCCGTGACAATGTCTTTGAACTCAGGCGCGCGGGCTATTACTACGCGATAGCTTCGCGCGTTGGCGCTGGGTTGCCACGTGAGCCGGGCCGACGCATGGAACGCGTCGCTGCGGGTTTCCACCGGTTCGAGCCCGAACGCGCCGGGCGCAACCAATTCCTCAGGCTTGACGAGATCGGCGTTCTGCAAGTAGATCAGATCGCAACTGAACCGCATGGGAAGAACAACGTCGAGGCCCGCGCCCATCAGTTCAGAACCGCTGCGTACGCCCGGCGCAACTGACCCGTCCTCGCACCACACCCAATAGGTTTGCGCCGAATCCAAACCCTTCAGGCGGATAGTCCGTTGTTCCTCCTCCGCATTGGGCCGGAAGATGTACAGCGTGCCGCGCTTCAAGCCGGGAGACCAGTAGAACATTCCGTCCCAATTAGCGCCGTCGGGCCGCGGCAGGATGTGGTGAACTTTCACATCTTTCAGCATCGGCCGTATCCATTCTTTATAGATTTGGGCGTCCCTTCGGGCCGATGCCTTTTCATCCTCCGTCCAAATGCGCGTGTTCGTCGGATCGATTTGCCACGCGCCCATCATGGCGCTGCGCCACAAGTATGAACCGGGGTCATCGCCCGGAACCTTGTATTCGCGCTCGTACGTGTACGCCTGCAACAGTATCGGCGGAAACGCGAACGTAGAATCGTAGAGGCTTTGCCGGTCCGGCAGATTCGACAACGTATCCGTCGTAACGGTGTAGTGCGCATATTGGATCACCCCAAAGTCCTTGATGTGTCCGCCACCCGAACAGTTCTCGAGAATGATGCGCGGAAAGGCGTCGCGCAGCCTCTTCTGGACTTCGTAGTAGCCGGTTGCGGCCCAGTAACTGGCGTCCACGCCGTATGCGTGCCGGTGCGTGTTCTTGTTGCACTGCGAGACAATGGGGCCGCAGTCGTGTTTGAGGTAGTCAAGTTTGTGGTTTGACACGAGCCATTGCGTCTTCTCGATCTCCCATGCCCGGGCCTCGGGGCAGGCGAGACACACGCGGCCCCCGTAGAACGGTCCGGGCTTCCAATCAGGCGGATAGTCGGCGTCAAACCAATCCGGGCGGCCAGCGGCCCCTCGGACGCTTAACGCATCAGGATGTTCGGCGACGCCGCCATTCGTCCACGCGCACCACAGGGCGAGTCGCATACCGGATTTGTGCACGTATTCTTCGATAGGCGTCACGCCGTTGGGAAAGCGTGCGGGATCCCAGCGCCAGTCGCCGCAGGCTGGAAACCACATTGCGTCCGGCATGAACGCCTCAAACCCGAGGCCGCGGCAAAACTCGGCGCTCCGCAATACGTCGGCTTCCTTTGCGCTCGCCCCGCCCGCGTCCAGGTAGAGATTGTACGTGAGGATCGGGTCGGGGATGTCTTCAGGGAGGCGCGGGCGCACGTATTCCAGAACCCATTGATGTAGCGAATAGGCCCCTTCGTCTATGTCGCCCGCGTAGCAGCCCACGAACGCCGGCGGGACCAGAAAAATCTCGCCGGGTTCAACATCTGTCTTGAAGTCCGGCATGAGGCCGGCATGAATCCCGAGCGCCGGGCCACTTGCGAGCGCCTGCGCCGCAATGCGGCCAACGCCGGAGAACTCCCATCCGACATAGAGTCCGTGTCCGTCGCCCAACTGCACGGCCAGCCAAGGCACGGGGCTGGCGCCGTCATTGCAGTCGCTTATCAGATTGAGATTGAGCTGCGCCGTAAACGGTTCGACAAAGGTCCCGCCTTGAACGCTTGCGTTGCCCCCGCCGCGTCTGATCCACCAGACCTCGGCGGAGGCGTTTATCCGTAGTCCCGAAAGCGAGAGGCTGTCCTGATGCGAGACCGTGATGCGCTCACCGGCCTGGTTCTCCAACGTCAACCAGTGTTCCACGGGACCCCGGCCCGGTCGAGCGCGCCAAACGGACTTGAGGGTCATTCTTGGACGGTCATTTTGAAAGGTGAGTGTCAGTGTCGTATCGTCCGCATTCAGTGTCCCATCGATGAATCGCCATCGCGCCGCGTATTCCCGCGCGCCTACCCATACCTTGGACATCAACGGCACCGCCATAACATCGCCTGCCCAGTTATGCGGGCTCGCCGGGCCCTCCAAGCGGCGGATTATCACCTGGTCATCTGCCGCCTCGACAGCGATTCGCGTGTCCATGGTCGACAGGGTCCACGCATTATGCGCCGGCGGGGCCGGCGGCGCCGGCGGGGCCGGTGGCGCGGCTACTGCCAGTGCAACTGTAACCAGCAACGACAGTACCATGAGCGCACCTCCACAGTGTTTCTTGTGGGTTACTTCTTCGTTCACCAACCACTCTGGGACAAAGTAGACTTCGGCATTATCGCACAGATACGCCCGGTTTCGGAGGAGGGGGAATTGTCTTCGGACTTCGCCAGCGGCAGATTCCATTTGGGAACGGCTGAAGCATCACGGAACATTCATCACCGAGCACGATTTCTTCCTGCACGGTTCCAGGGGATTGTTTGGCCCGTATGTGCATTAGCCAGTTGTGAAAGGCTGCGGTCGAGCGGGAACTCGACCCTATCGCGCCGCGTTAGTCTTGCGGTTTTTCAAACCCAGGGCCAGCTTGAGGCCTTTTTCGCGGATCACGCGCAGTTTAAGGCCGGTTTCCGTGAGTTTGAAGAACCGCTTGCCGTACCGCCGCAGCAACTTCGGGTCGATTTCAAATCCAAGCCCGGGCCTTGTGAATGGCGCCAGCATTGCGTTCTTGTCCGGCAGGATGGGTGCGAGGATGCCTTCGCGCTCGGCGGGAACCCACGACGGCTCTTCGATCGGATACTCGAGCGGCAGCGTGTTACCTCTGTCGGCCAGTACCATGTTCCAGTTGACATAAAAGCCGATGCCGTTGGTCCAGGTGTGGGGCGAGTACTCGCGGCCGTGGGCGTGGCATGCGTCGATCACCTGTTTGACTTGGGCGATGCCGCCGGCGAAGGTTGCGTCGGGCTGGTAGACGTGAAAGCAGTCTTTTTCAAACATGACCTTGATTTCGTCCCAGCCGTAATTGAGTTCGGCCCCGGAGATTTTTATTTTCGAGACTTTTTTCAGCGCGGCGTTGCCGTCGTAATCGCGCGAATCCAGCGGCTCCTCGAGCCAGCGCAGGCCGTTGGCGTGGCAGGCCGCGGCGAATTCTGTTGCGCGCTCGAGGTCCCACGCGGGAAGCTGGTCCACGATTGAAACCAGCCAGCCCTGGTTGGCGTCCACGCCGAGCGCCATCTTGCCGCCGAGGCCGCTGGCGACCTGCTCAACGTGGCGGATGTCGTCTTTTAATTCGGCGTTTTTGACGCGCAGCTTTGCCGTTTTGAACCCGCGCTCGCGCATCGCCAGCAGTTCGTCGACCCTGCGCGCCGGCTCGTGCATCTCGCCGGTCGAGCAATAGACCTCGACGGGCCGCGCCTCGCCGCCCAACAGTTCGTAGACGGGCTTGCCGGCGGCTTTCCCGGCGATGTCCCAGCATGCGGGTTCAATCCAGTAGTTGCGCCACCCGAGGTAGCCGGCCTGTTTAAGCAGGCTCTGTACGCGGTCGATGTCGGTCGGGTCAACGCCAAGAAGGTAACTGCCCATCAGTTCGCCGAGCCCGGCGCGCTCGAGCCCCATGGCGGAACCCGCGGCATAGCCTTCGATGCCGTCGTCGGTGACGAGTTTGACCAGGGTGAACCGGTTGTGCGTCTGCGGGTATCCGGGGATCCAAGTCGGCCAGAACGTGGCTTTCAGCGGCACGGACACGTGATACAACTCGATGCGCGCGATCTTCATGTGCAACCCTCCAGGGCCGCGAAAAGCGGGGACAGGCACGCTTTTTCCAAACTGCCGGAAAAAGCGAGCCAGTCCCCGTTTTTCGCTCAGTTCCCGTTTTTCGCTCTAGCCCAACCGTCTTTGATCAACTTGTAACCTTCTACGTACACCTCTTCGGGGCTGCCGGAGAGGTCGCGCCACACGCAGGTGGTCGCGGCGAGGTCGGGCATGGCCCGGCCGAACGCTTCGATGGTGAGCCAGGCGTCGTAGCCGCCGGCGCGCAGCGCGCGGAACGTCTCGGCCCAGGGCACGTGATCGCGGCCGGGCGTACCCCGGTCGCTGGCGGAAACGTGGAAATGGCCAAGGACTGCCGCGTGGTCGCGGATGCAGCCGACCGGGTCTTTTTCTTCGATGTTGCCGTGGAATGTGTCGTACATGCCTTTGAAATTTGCGTGGCCGACGCGCCGGACGTAATCGGCGGCGTCTTTCAGCGTGTTGAGGAAGTAGCACTCGAACCGGTTGAGCGGCTCGACCGTCATCAGCACCTTGGCGTCCTGGGCGTAACAGGCGACGCCGCGGTGCACCTCGGCGCCGCGTTCTTTCTCGCCTTCGGTCGGTCCTTTTCCGCTGAACACGCCCAGCGGCTGGTAAAACGGCCCGCAGAGCACTTCCGCCCCCATCGCCGCGCAACAATCCACCGCCCATTTCAGGTGTGCGACGGCGCCCTCGCGATCGCTCACGCTCTCGCTGATGCAATTGTGTACCTTGTCCGGCATGACGGTGACGGCGGTGCATTTGAGGCCGGCATCTTTCATCGCGCGGCCCACCTTGGCGTAGTGCGCCGCGTCGCCTTGGAACAACGGGATCTCGACGCCGTCGTAACCCGTCGATTTGAGCGTTGAAAAAATGGGGAAATGCTCGTCCGCAACAAAAGCCGTCCACAACAGCATGTTGAACCCAATCTTCACCTCGACCTCCCTCTGTAAAGGACAAAGGACAAATGCCAAAGGACAAATGGTAAGCTGCTTGACGTCTTTGGCCAGGGACTATCATGCAGCAAGGTTGGATAGGGGTGCAAGCGGAATGCCGGGGGATGGGGAAGGGACGGATCGGACGGATCGGACGGATTGGACCGATCAGACGTATAGTGCAGGCGGGACGCCCACACCACTCGGCTTCGCTGCTGGCGCAGCTACGCCGTGGCAAGCCCTCCTGTGCAGGCGAGACGGCCGTACCACAATTACGGTCGCGCAGGAGCGCGACCCCACCGCGCCGCCGCCGATAAAGCATGCAGGCCAATCGGCAATTGGCTTGGCCCGGTTGCAATCCGGGCATTTCTACAGTTAGGCTTTGTCGAGGAGGATCAGCCTTTATGACGCCGCGCCGGCGGGTGATTCGCGCGCTCGAATTCGACCGGCCCGACCGCGCACCGCGGGATTTGTGGGCGCTGCCGGGTATCTTGATGCTGCGCGGTGCCGAATTGCAGGCCGTGTTCGAGAAGTTCCCGAACGATTTTGAACAGCCTGTCGGCATGTACGGCCCTTCGCAACGGGCCCGTGGCATGCCCAATGAAATTGGGGTGTCCGTCGATGAGTGGGGGTGTGAATTTACAGTTATGGAAACGGGCGTCGTGGGCGAGGTGAAACACCCGCCGTTGGCGGACTGGTCACGGCTTGAAGGATGGGCGCCACCGTGGGAACTGCTCGACGGCGCGGACGTCCCGCGCATCAACAGGGCATGCAAGAAAACGGACAACTTCGTTATAGGGGGCACGCACGTTCGGCCGTTCGAGCGGATGCAGTTCCTCCGCGGTTCCGAGAACCTTCTCATGGACCTGCTGGCGCGGCCACCGGAGTTCGAGCGTCTGCGCGCGCTCATCCACGAGTTCAACCTCCGCGACATGGAGATGTGGGCGGGCACGGATGTCGACGCCATCAGTTTTATGGACGATTGGGGTGCGCAAAATGCACTGCTGATCGACCCGCGGCTCTGGCGCGAGATCTTCAAGCCGATGTACAAAGACTATTGCGACATCTGCCGTGGCGCGGGCAA
Organism: Bathyarchaeia archaeon; assembly: GCA_035530195.1. Lineage (GTDB taxonomy): Bacteria > Hydrogenedentota > Hydrogenedentia > Hydrogenedentales > SLHB01 > JAPLKX01. Next base: position 41,146 of record DATKVG010000191.1, read on the forward strand.
ATACTTGTTTTTCCACAGTGACGGGCACATCAGCGACATCTATGGGGACCTGATCGAGATTGGCGTGAGCGCCGTCAACAGCCAGTTGTTTTGCATGGACATCGAGGAAGTCGCGCGCCAACACAAGGGGCGCATTACGTTTTGGGGCGAAATCTGCCGCCAGCATATCCTGCCTTTTGGCAGCACGGGCGACGTGCGCGAGGCGGTGCGCAGGGTGCGCCGGGCGCTGGACGACGGGACCGGCGGCGTGATCGCACAATGTGAATGGGGCCTCCGCGACCCAAGAGAGAATATAGAAGCCGTGTTCGAAACTTGGATGGAGAAATTGTCAGCATTGTGACTCATCGGTGCAGGCCCCATTCACACCGAGTGGGGTCTGCGCGACCCGCGCGAGAATATTGAAGCCGTTTTTGAAACCTGGATGGAGGAGTTACTGCCGTTATGACTCACCGAGAACGCGCCATGGCCGTGTTGAACTACCAGCCGTACGACCGCATGCCGGTCGTCCACTTCGGATTCTGGGATGAAACCCTCGCCAAATGGGCGGAGGAAGGCTACATCACGCGCGAGGAAGCCGCCGAGTGGAAAGACGGCAACCCGGTCGATGCGGTGGTGACGGCAAAGCTCGGGTTTGACTTCAACTGGTATTCGTGCATGATGCCGAACACGTTTCTGATGCCCGAGTTCGAGCGGACCACGCTCGAGGTCCTGCCGGACGGATCCCGCAAAGTGCTCGATAAGTGCGGCGTGGTTGTGCTCGAGAAAGACGGCGCGACGGGGATCCCCGCCGAGTTCGACCACATGCTCAAGACGCGCAAAGACTGGGAGGAACACTACCTGCCGCGGCTCGAGTTCAGCATCGAGCGGGTGAACAAGGCGAGCGTCCGCGTCAACGACAAGATGATCGATTTCGACGCGGGCGGGCTGGATTTTTTGCGCGCCGACACCCGCGATTATCCCTACGGCCTTCATTGCGGCAGCCTGTTTGGGAGGATCCGGGACGTCATCGGCGTGCTTGGCTCGACGTACATCTACGCCGACGACGAGGCGCTATTCGACGAGATGATCGACGTGGTCGGCAACCTGTGCCACACGTGCGTCAAAGCCGTGCTCGACACCGGCGCCAAGTTCGATTTCGCCCATTTCTGGGAAGACATCTGTTTCAAGAACGGGCCGCTGATCAACCCGTTCGTGTTCGACGAGAAAGTCGGCCCGTACTACCGCCGCATAACGGAACTGGTCAACGGCTACGGCATCAACATTGTCTCACTCGATTGCGACGGTCTGATCGACGCCCTGATCCCGGCGTGGTTCAACAACGGCGTCAACACGATGTTCCCGATCGAGGTGGGCACGTGGGGCGCCAGCATCGAGCCGTGGCGCAAACACTACGGCAAAGAACTCCGCGGGATCGGCGGCACCAACAAGGTCGTGTTTTCAAGGGATTTCGCCGCGGTCGATGCGGAAGTCGAACGTCTCCGCCGCCTCGTCGATCTTGGCGGATACATTCCCTGTCCCGACCACCGCATCGCGCCCGACGGCGAATGGGACAACGTGCGCCACTACTGCGATCGGATGCACCAGGTTTTTGGCTGAGGCGGTTACCTCACGATTTTGACGCCGACCACAGTCCAGACGGGCTGGCTGGCGGCGTTGCTGTTTTCCGCAACGACCAGGTACTCGCCCTCGTACATCTCCAGCGTGCTGCGGACCTGCTGTGACTCTTGTTGAAAGGACAGTTCCAGGCTGGCAATTTCGCGGTTATCGCCGCCCCGGCGCAACCTAACGGCCCCCTCGGCCACAGAATCCAGCCTTGGTACATTGGGCACGGCGCCGTTTATAGTAAAAGTCTGGTCTTCCTGCGTTTGAGCAACCATCACGCTCAACACGCCCAACTGCTGCACGCCGTATAGATCCGAAATCTGCGCGGCAGCTTGCTGGAGTTCGGGCGGCAGCGGGCGCAACTGCAGCGAAACGGTCTCGGGCGGCGTTGGCGTCATTTCCTGCGGCCTGCGTGGGGGCTGCATGGCAGAATTTGGGAGCGAAGTCAGGTTCACCGCGAGTGATTGGTCCGTCGCGGCGGTGAGCAGGTAAATGCGCACCTCGACGCGTTCCGGCGGCCTTGGCACATCGTATTTCTGGACAAGCTGGCGCGTCTTGTCGATAGCCTCAGGATTTCCGCGCACGGCGAGCAGGTTTAATTCTTCGTCCACCATGAACTCCCCGAGCATAAAAAACTGGATGAGCGAGGACAGCTTGTCGGGACTGACGTACTTGAGGTCGAAAATCTCTGTCTGCATTCCCTCGGGCAGGGCAGGCGGCATCGGCCGCTGGGGGCGTATCACGCGCTGTGGCGGCATGGGGTGCGGCGGTGGTGGCGGCGGCGTATCAGCCGGTTCAGCGATTGGGGCTGGCGCGGGTTCCTGTGCGGGCGCCTCTTGCGCCAGCGACGAAATTGCAGGCAAGAGAGCGACAACAATCAGCAAAGACAGCAGGTTCAGGGTGGAGAGTCGCATAGCAGGTTCCTCCGTAGTTTCAGCGAAGTGGGGGGTGCCAACTCCGAAAACCCCTGGCACCCTCACCTATAAGACGAATTATCTCCGCGTTTGTTGACACCCGGAGAGACTTTTTTGGAAAAAACGGCTGGCCCACCAGGAGCAGCCGTTAAACCAACCGTTCGGTTTGTCTTACTTGGTCGCCGTCTTGAGGGGTTTCAGTTCCATCTCTTTGACCATGATTTTCATGGTGGCGAACTCGGCGCCGGGGTGAACCTGGAACCCGATCTTTCCGGTGGCATATGAAGCATCGCGGACGTCTGCGGTCTTCTTACCATTGAGCGTGACCACCAGGTGGTCGCCGTCGGCCCGGATGATCATCGTGTTCCAGTCGTCCTTTTTCTCGATGGTCGGATCCAGGTTGGCGGCGAGGAACAGTTTGCCCGGGCAGTAAATCGTGCCGGAGTAGGCGACCGGGTCTTTGTACTCGAGGATATCGGCCTGGTACGCCTTCTCGGGCGACTGATAGCGGAACCACACCCCGCTGTTGCACGGCCACACGCATTTGTAGACCACCTTGAGCTCGAAGTTGTCGTAGTCTTTTTCCGTGAACAGGTCGCCGGGCGCGTTCTTTTCGCCCTGCACGCCCACGAGCATCCCATCTTCCGCCGACCACTTCGCGTTCCCCTCGGCTTTCCAGCCGGTCAGGTCTTTCCCGTTGAACAGCTTGACCGGCGCCTCGTCTGCGCAAGCGCACCACGCGCACACTAACACCGCCGTTGCCACAACCACCTTAATGTGAAGTCTGCCCATTCTCTGACCCTTTCCGCGGTTGAAGATCAGCGCCGGCGTTCGGGCGGCGCAATTCAGCGTTTACTATGGCAAACACCTCTCGCAGCGGTCAAATGACGCGCGGAGCCCGCGTTATGGGTCGTATGGGACTTATGCGACCTATGGGACTCATGGGTCCCATGCGTCTCATACGTCCCATTTCGGTTTGGTTTGTGCCTTGAAGAGGTATAATCTTGTCTTGCCCGGGGAAATTCTCCTTTGCCAACGGAGACCACTGATGTTATATTCAGATGGAGGTGTTGTATCCCGATGAATGTAGCGCAGATTGTCGACCGGCTCAAGCACGATGCCGCGTTTAAACGGAACTTGACGGCGTGGCGCACTCTCGAGGCGCGCCCGGCGCAATATGCCGATTTTCCCAGCCAGCTTGATACGCGCCTGATCGAGGCGCTCGAGAAACGCGGCATCCACCACCTGTACACGCACCAGGCCGAGGCGGTCGAGGCGGTTTTAGCGGGCGAGAACGTGTGCGTGGTGACGCCGACGGCGTCGGGGAAGACACTTTGCTACAACGTGCCGGTCCTGAACCGTCTTTTGGAAAACCCGGAAGCGCGTGCGCTGTACCTGTTCCCCACGAAGGCGCTGTCACAGGATCAGGTCAACGAACTGAAAGGGACGATTGACGACCTGGATGTCCGTATCGGCACGTACACATTTGACGGCGACACGCCGGCGTCCGCCCGCAAAGCCATCCGGAGTGCCGGCCATATTGTGGTCACCAATCCCGACATGCTGCACACGGGCATCCTGCCGCATCACACCATCTGGATTAAGCTGTTCGAGAACCTCGAGTACATCGTTATCGACGAGATCCACCATTACCGGGGCGTGTTCGGCAGCCACTTGGCGAACGTGATCCGCCGGCTCAAGCGCATCTGCCGGTTCTATGGCTCGAAACCGACGTTCATCTGCTGCAGCGCCACGATCAACAACCCGAAAGAAATCGCCGAGCGCGTCATCGAGCAGCCCGTCCGCTTGATCGACAAGAACGGTGCGCCGGCGGGCGAGAAGCATTTCCTGTTTTTCAACCCGCCGGTGGTGAACCAGGAACTGGGCATACGGAAGTCGTCGGTGAAGGAGGCGGCGCGCATCGCCACGCAGTTCCTGACGCGCAACGTGCAGTCGATCGTGTTTGCGCGCAGCCGCCTGCGTGTCGAAATCATGACCACCTACCTCAAAGAGGCGGTCCGCAAGCTCAAAAAGGACCACAACCTGGTGCGCGGGTATCGGGGAGGCTACCTCCCTACGGAACGCAGGGAAATCGAGAAGGGACTGCGCGACGGCAAAATCATGGCCGTCGTCAGCACCAACGCGCTCGAGTTGGGCATCGACATCGGCTCGCTCGATGTCTGCATCATGGCGGGGTATTCGGGCAGCGTGGCGAGCACGTGGCAGCAGGCGGGCCGGGCCGGACGTCGCACCGGCATTTCGCTGGCGGTGCTCGTCGCATCGAGCGCGGCCCTGGATCAGTACATCATCGGCAACCCCGACTATTTCTTCGATCTGCCGCCCGAAAGTGCCACGGTCGATCCCAACAACCTGATTATTGCCACCAGCCACATCAAATGCGCCGCGTTTGAACTGCCCTTTATCGACGGCGAAGCGTTCGGGCTCGATGCGGCGTCCACGCAGGAAATCCTCGAATACCTCGCGGAAAACCGCGTGCTGCGCCACGTCAAAAACAAGTGGCACTGGTCGGCGGAGACGTATCCGGCCGAAGAAATCAGCTTGAGGACGGCCGCGCCGGGCAACGTGGTCATCGTCGATACGTCCGACAACGGGCGCGTGATCGGCGAGGTGGACCTGTTCGGCGCGCCCGTCGAGGTATACAAGAACGCCATCTACCTCCACCAGACCGCGCAGTACACCATCGACGAACTCGACATCGAGGACCGGAAAGCGTACGCGCGGCCGGTCGAGGTCGATTACTACACCGACGCACAAATCAAGGTGGACCTCAAAGTCATCGACACGTTCGACCACACCCGGCTGGCGCACGCCGAAAAGCACGTGGGCGAGCTGAGTGTGACGTGGCTGCCCACCATGTACAAGAAGATCAAGTTTGGGTCGCACGAAAACGTGGGGTGGGGCGAAATCAACCTGCCCGAGACCACCATGCATACCTCGGCTTACTGGATCGAATTCCCCGAGAATGCGGGCGAGCGGTTCCAGCTTGATATGAAAAGCCTCGGAGAAGCACTGAATGCGCTGGCCAACACGCTGCGGCAGGTGGCGCCCGTGCAGGTCCTGTGCGACCTCACGGACATCCGGGCGCAGGCGATGGTGCGCGCCCCGTTCTCCGACAAGCCGACCATCTACCTGTACGAAGTCTACCCGGGCGGCGTCGGGTTCAGCGACAAGCTATATACCCACCACAACCGCCTGCTCGAGGCGGCCATCTCACTGCTCGATCACTGTAAGTGCAAGGAAGGGTGCCCGAGTTGCGTCGGGCCGTCGCTCGAGGTCGGGGCGCACGGGAAGCCGGGGGCGCTTCACCTGGCGAAACTGGCGCGGATGGAGTAGGCCGCATGGCTGACCTCAACGACAAGCTCAGGCAGTTGATGGCGCAGCGCGGGCTGATGCTGGGCTCGCAATGGCGGCAGGAACGCGACCGCGTCGAGCAGCAGCGGCAATCGGCGCGCGCGCGCGGCGACTTTGAGATCGACAAATTTGTGCCGGGCGAGCTTGTCGAGAATGAGGCCGGCGCGTTTTACCTCGTCAGGACCGATTTCCCGCTCGATACCTGCCAGGGGGGCGTCCCGCTCGGCGACATTTTCAGCGTGGCCGGCGAGCATATTGCGTTTTCCGCGTGCGATGAAGAACTCGCGGGGTTTGATCCGGCCACGGCGGTGTTCGTTGATATTGAGACGACGGGTTTGGCGGGCGGCGCGGGCACGACGGCGTTTCTAGTGGGCGCGGGTTATTTTATTGATGAGCCGGCGGTTTTCAGGCTTGACCAGTGTTTCATGCGCGATTTCGACGATGAAGAAGCCATGCTGCTGTATCTCCAGGACATCTTCGTCCGGGTCGAAACCGTCGTCACGTTCAACGGCAAGACGTTCGACGTCCCGCTGCTGCGCTCGAGGTTCATCTCGAACCGGCTCCCGTTCCGGCTCGACGCCGCTCTCCACTACGACCTCATCCACGCGGTCCGCCGGATTTTCAAGCTGCGCCTCAAAGACTGCAGCCTGGCCAACGTCGAGCGCGAAGTCCTGAACATCCGCAGGCACGGCGACATACCCGGCGCCGAAATTCCACAGGTCTGGTTCGACTACCTGCGGACGCGGGATGCGCACGTGCTGCCGCGCGTGTTCAACCACCACCGCAACGACGTCGTCAGCCTGGTGGCGCTGGCGGCCCTGATCGCCCAGCGGCTGAGCGTCCCCTGCGGCGACGGGTTCGACCACGCCGAAGACCGGCTGTCGATCGTGCGGCTGCATCACCGCCAGAAAAAGTTCGAGGTTGTCGTCGAGCACGCGCTCAAGCTGCTCGAATGCGAAACCGACAACAGCTTGCGGCGCGAGTGCCTGTGCATTCTCTGCTCGGCGTACAAGCGGATGCAGGACTGGCGGCAGTTCCAGGAAGTCCTCGAGCTGACGGCGCGCGAGTTCCCCGGCGACCTCACCGCGCGGCGCGAACTGGCCAAATACCACGAACACCGGTCGCGCAACCTCGCCGAAGCGCTAAGGATTTGCCAGGAAGCGATGCAGGTTTGCCCGGCGTATGATCACGATTTTCTTGCCGAATTCGAGCACCGCAAAATGCGAATCGAACGTAAGCTGCAGAAAAACAAGCCCGAAGAGTCTGATCGATGAGCTTTCTGGAGTGCGGCAGCCTGGAAGCCGTCTCAAAATAATGCGCGGCTTCTTTAAAGCCCCAAAGGGGCGTGACATGTTAGCCTGGGGCAACGCCCCAGGAAGGGGAAAGCTAAAAGCATCGAGCCCTGAAGGGGCGGGACAGGGACTTGTTACGCCCCTTCAGGGCTCGAGTATCGCTGTTCCGTCATCCTGGGGCGTTGCCCCAGGCTAACCTGCGTGGCTCTTTCAGAGCCTTTTGTTCGATGGGCGAGATTCTGACAGCTTCCTAACTGTCACTTTTTGTGTGTGCTTGCCACGAAAGAAAGGGATGAGGAACAGAAAGGTAAATGATTCGCCAACTGCTTGAAGAGATCGAAAGAAGCATCAACGCAAACCTGTTTCACGTTGGACTCTTGGCCGCGCTGACAGTACCTGATATTGCGGGTGCGCTTGATTCTGAGGATGGCAATGCGGATAAAACAAAGTACGCAAGGTGGTTTGATAAGTATACTGCTCCGAGCTATTACTCTTACGGAGAACAGCTTATCACTGGCATAGATTGTTACGGGTACCGCTGTGCGTTATTGCATCAAGGACGGGCTATGCGCCGCAGTAGTAGGTATTCGAAGACTGTGTTTCTTTTCGCGAAACAACGGAACATTGCGTATTGTGGCGCATTCAAGCTTGACAAGGGTAAAACCTTGGCCATCGACATACCTCTTTTCTGCCACAACATGCTGCGTGGAGCCCACACTTGGCTCAATGAAGTTGAGGACACACCCCGCTTCAGGGTCAATTCGACAGAATTCATGAAGCTATTCCAGTTGTCATTCGGCAGTTGATCGGCAGAGGGAACAGCAAGAAGTCAGAGCCTACCGCTTGGTCTATGGTTGTTTTCGTTACGGGGATTCGCGAGAATAGCGCGTCCAACAAGGAGGGACTTCCATGCGCCACCTGCTTGCTTCCCTGGTTGTTTGTTGCGCTGTTGTCCCGGCTGTTTATGCCGCGGACGTAGCCTCCTGGGTTTCGCTTCAAGATGGGTCGCAACTGCTGGCGCCGCAGGCGGCGATTCCGGCGCGGGAGGCCGCTCGAGGTGAAAAGGCGGACATCCGGCTGGACGCCGCGAAAACTTACCAGACCATGCTGGGGATGGGTTCGTCGTTCGAGCACACGACCTGCGCGAATCTTGGGCGGCTCGAGCCGGGGGTGCGCGCCGACGTGGTCGAGAAGCTCGTCTCGCCGGACAACGGGATCGGGATGAACCTGATGCGGATCTGCATCGGCACGCCGGATTTCACGGGCGAGCCGTGGTACTCGTACGACGACATGCCGCCGGGTAAAAAAGACCCGGGCCTCGATCATTTCTCGATTGACAAAGACAAGGCCTATGTTCTGCCGGTGCTCAAGCTGGCGCTCGAGAAGAACCCGAACCTGCTGTTTTACGCGTCGCCGTGGAGCCCGCCGGGGTGGATGAAAACGTGCGACGACATGATCGGCGGCCATCTTTACCCGCGGTACTACGGCGTTTACGCGCGGTACTTCGCCAAGTTTGTCGAAGCGTACCGGCAGGAAGGCGTGCCCATTTATGCGGTGACGGTGCAGAACGAGCCGGGCGTCAACAAACGCGAGGACGTGCTGTCGTGGTGGTACCCATCGTGCCAGTGGTCGCTGGTCGAAGACGAAGACACGTGGTGGCCGGTCCCGCACGACATCATGGGCGTGCCCGAGCGGGATTTCATCCGCGACCACCTCGGCCCGGAGTTTCACAAGGAGGGGATCGAGACGCGCATTTGGTGTTACGACCACAACCTCAATAACCTGTGGTACCCGCGTAACATCCTCAGCGATCCGAAAGCGGCCGAGTTCGTCGAAGGGACGGCGTTTCACCCGTACGCGGGCAAGCCCGAGGCGATGGGCGAGTTTCACGGCGAATTTCCCAACAAGGACGTGTTCCTCAGCGAAGGGTCGACGCGCGGCGTGAAAGGCGCGGCACGCATCATCGAGTTCCTGCGCAACTGGGCGAGAAGCTACAATGCCTGGGTGACGGTTGCGGACTCGAAGGGCGAGCCGAACAATGGCCCGTTCCACGCCGGCGAACCTGCCATCACGGTTGATGCCGATACGCTGGCCGTCTCCTACAACTTCGAGTATTACATGTACGGCCAGTTCATGAAGTTTGTTCAGCGGGGTGCGGTCCGGATTGACTCGGGCGCAATTGAGCCCAAATTGAGCCATATCGCATTCAAAAACCCTGACCACACGCTGGTGCTCGTCCTGGCCAACCTGGACAAGAAGCCCAGGGAGATGAAAATCAGCGACGGCACATCGAGTTTCGCGGCAAACGTTCCGGCGGAATCGGTGTCCACGTACCAGTGGCGCCCGTAACGGAAATATGGGGACGCTGCCCTTATTTCCCCCAGTAACTTCTCATATAGATGCGCCCTCTGAGGAAATAAGGGCAGCGTCCCCATATTTCCATATTTCCGATGGCCCGGCGGCGGTCGTTGAATGCTGGCGCGGCGCGGATTAGAATTGGGCTTTCGTGAATTGTAACCAAATGTTTTTTGCCTAACGAGGAGAACACTTATGAAGTACATGGTGCTGGGAGTTTTGCTGGCGGCCGCGGTGGCGGGTTTTGCGATGACCGCAGGCGCCGAGTTTGACAAGCCCGTTATCAAAGAATGGACCAAGATGGAGCCCAATGAAAAGGGCGAGATGAAAGAGGTCCGGTACATGACCATTGACGGCGTCATGGTTCACGAGACCGACCCGGCCCTGCAACCGCCGCCGCCCGTCGTGACGCCGGGCACCGAAAGCTCCCAGGAGAAGCCGGGAGTGGCCCCGTCGGACGCCGTGGTGCTGTTTGACGGCAAGGACCTGGCCAACTGGACCTCGACATCCGGCGCGCCCACCAAATGGATCGTGACGGAAGGCGCGATGAGCCCCACGAAAAAATCCGGCATGGTCCAGTCGAAGCAGGAGTTTGGCTCGTGCCAGTTGCACGTCGAGTTCGCCACGCCAAAACAGGTTGAGGGCGACAGCCAGGGCCGGGGCAACAGCGGCGTGTTTCTGATGGGCAAATACGAGGTGCAGGTGCTGGATTCGTATGAGAACGCCACGTATCCGGACGGCCAGGCGGCGGCCTTGTACGGTAGGGCAAAGCCGCTGGTGAATGCGTGCCGCAAACCCGGCGAGTGGCAAAGCTATGACATTATTTTCCACCGGCCCATCTTCGAGAACGGCGAGGTGATCAAGCGCGCCACGTTCACCATATTGCACAACGGGGTGGTCGTGCAGGACCACACGGAACTCAGTGGCGGCACCGATTGGCGCGGCGGCCACGCGATCTCGAATTACGAGCCCCACGCCGATAAGGGGCCCATCAGGTTTCAAGACCATGGCAACCCGGTCCTGTTCAGAAACGTCTGGGTGAGGGAACTGCAAGACTAAGCGATCAAATAGGTCCGATCGGACTGATCCGACCGATCCGACCGATCCGACCGATCGAGTGAAAAGAAGCCGGGCCGCTGGAGAGTCTCAAGCGGCCCGGAATTCTTTTCGCGGCCCGGTTTAAATGAACAGAGGCGCGAGAACGAGCGAGATCACCGCCATCAGCTTGATCAGGATGTTGATGGACGGGCCAACGGTGTCCTTGAGGGGGTCGCCCACGGTATCACCGACGACGGCGGCTTTGTGGGCATCGGAACCTTTTCCGCCGAAGTGGCCTTCTTCGATGAACTTTTTGGCGTTGTCCATTGCGCCGCCGGAGTTGGCGGTCTGAATGCCCAGCATAACGCCGGTGACAATCGAACCGACCAGCATACCCGCGAGACCGGCCGCGCCCAGCGTAAGCCCGATGACGACCGGAAACCCGATAGCGAGCAGGCCCGGAAGCATCATGCCCTTGATGGCGCCGCGGGTGGCGATATCGACACACTTGGTGCTGTCGGGGTGTACGCCGGCTTTACCTTCGCGGAGGCCGGGGATTTCACGGAACTGCTTGCGCACCTCCTCGATCATCGCGTAGGCGCAACCGCCAACGGCGCGGAACAGCAGCGAAGAGAACAGGAACGGAAGCATGCCGCCGATGAGTATGCCGGCCAGGATTTGCGGGTCGAGCAGTGACACGTCGACCGGGCTGAGCTTGGCGGCCAGCATGAAGGCGCTGAGCAGGCCGATGGCGGCAAACGCCGCAGAGCCAATTGCAAAACCCTTACCGATGGCGGCGGTGGTGTTGCCTACCGCATCGAGGTTGTCGGTGATTTTGCGGACTTTGGGGTCGAGCCCGGCCATTTCGGCAATGCCACCGGCGTTGTCGGCAATCGGGCCGTAAGAGTCTACGGCCACAACCATGCCGGTGGTGGCCAGCATGCCGAGCGCGGCGATGGCCACGCCGTATATGCCGCAGAAATAGTAGGCGCCGATAACGGCCAGCGCCAACACGATCAGCGGCGCCGCCGTGGACTGCATGCCCACCGCGGTGCCTTCGGTGACGGCGATAGCCGGGCCGGACCGGGCGCCTTCGGCGATCCGCTGGACCGGGCGGTATTTGCTGGACGTGAAGTATTCGCTGACAAACCCGATGATGCTTCCCGAGATAATACCCAGAACGGCGGCGGCGAACGGACCGTACCATTCGTAAGTCTGGCCATCGAGGGTGAAAGAGGAACCGCGCAGCTTGGCGTACACGCCGATACCGACAATGGTGAGCACCGCGCTGATGTAGGTGCCGTTCATGAGGGCCCCCTGAGGATTGGACTTGGCGAATATCTTGACGTACATGACGCCGATTATGGACGCGACTATGCCAATGGCGGCGGTGAAAAACGGGAACGCCCGCACGTAGTCCGACCCGCCGATGGTCATCTGGATAGTGGCCGCAACCGCGAGGCTGGCGATGATGGACTCGACATAAGACTCGAGCAGGTCGGCCCCGAGCCCGGCAACGTCGCCCACGTTGTCGCCGACGTTGTCGGCGATAACGGCCGGGTTGCGCGGGTCGTCTTCGGGGATACCGGCTTCGACTTTCCCGACGAGGTCGGCGCCCATATCGGCGCCCTTGGTGTAGATGCCGCCGCCCGACCGGGCGAACAAGGCCACGAGCGACGCGCCCATGGCGTAGCCGTTGACGATCTGGGCTTCGCCGTTGAAGTACCAGTACACAAACACGAGGCCGAGCACGGCGATGCCGACCACGCCCATGCCCATTACGGCCCCGCCGCTGATCGCCACATCGAGCGCGGCCTTGACCCCGCCGCTTTCGGCGGCGGCGGTGGTGCGGGCGTTGGACCGGGTGGCGATGAACATGCCCAGGAACCCGGCCGTCGTGCTGGCCGCGGCCCCAATAAGGAACGCCACAGACGTGCGCCAGCCCAGCGGCAGGTCGGGCCGGGTTTCGCCCAGGACGGCGATGCCTATAGCCAGGACGATAGTCGTCAGCAGCACATAGCGGTACTCGCGCAGCAAAAACGCCAACGCGCCTTCCTGCACCGACCGCGACAGGCGCGCCATCGTCTCGTTGCCTTGCGGCTTGGACAAGACGTACTTGATCAGGTAGACCACGAATAGCAAGGCGCATATGCCCGCGACCGCGGTCACATTCAGGAAATGATCCAACATTCGCCCATTCTCCTTTCTTGCTTCACAAGAGCGTTCCGTTAAACTTGCGCGGGCAGTTGGCCTTCGTGTTCGAGGGCCGCCCGCGCGGCATTCTGCTCCGCTTCCTTCTTGGTCGAGCCGCTCCCGCGGCCGACCGCCTTTCCTTTGATTCGGACTTCGACTTCAAACTCTTTGCGGTGGTCCGGCCCTTCGGACGAGACCACCTCGAATTCGGGCAACGGGATTCGCTCGGCCTGGCAGTAATTCTGCAGCCGCGACTTGTAATCCCACATCCTGTCGGACGCCAGCTCGCGCTCGATGCCCCGCTGAAACACCCTGGCGATGTACTCGCGCGCCGTCTCCCATCCCTGGTCGATGTACAACGCGCCCAGGATGGCCTCGAGACAATCCGCCAGCAGGGCCATCCGCTCGCGGCCCCCCGCCATCTCTTCGCCCTTGCCCAGCCGGATTGCCGGGGCAATGCCAAGTTCTTTGGCGAGCCGCGCCAGCGACCGCCGGTTCACAATTCCCGCCCGCATCCGGCTGTATTCGCCGGGGGTCCGGTCGGGCACATGCTCGTACAAATAATGGGCCACGGCCAAGCCGAGTACCGCGTCCCCCAGGAATTCGAGCGACTCGTAATCGCAGCGGGGCTCCTGGGTCTCGGCATACACCGAGGCATGGGTCAGGGCGCGGTCCAGCAGGGCGACGTTCTTGATGCCCAGCCCGAGGCGTGAAGAGATCTCTTTCACCACCTGGGTGCGTTTGGACTCGTCCGTCATGCCAACGCGTTACCGATTACGGGCACACCGTGTGCCCTCCCTTCCAACCAACCACCGGCATGGTGGCCCCGCCCACTGGTCTTGCCAATGAGGGTCAGACACTTCATTCCCCCGGAACCACCCCGGATATTATCCGCGCCAGCAGGCATCACGTGCCTGCCGCCTCCGAAGAATTGCCATTCAGCCGGGACTCGATATACCGGACGAGGTCGCCGAACGTCTGGATCTGGTTGGCCTCGTCGTCAATGTCGACATTGAACTCCTGGTCGAGGGACTCGTACAACTCGATGAAATCGATGGACTGCATGTCCAAATCGGCTATCAACAGGGCATCCAGCGTGACCTGCTCGGGTTTTTTGCCCATGACGTTGCAGACGATTTGACGTGCGGTTTGTTCCACGTCTCTGGCGTTTGCCATGCAGTGCTACCTCCTGGAAAAGAAGCAGACAACGGGGCAGGAGAACCTCTCGGGGCAGGATTATAACAACCCTTGGGGCAAAATTCTACAGCGCGCGGCGGGCACGTTCCGCCGGCCATGCCGGCCGCAAAAAAGGCGCTTACGCGCCGACGGCGTCGGCACCCCCCGTCATTCGCGACTTAATATATCTCACGAGGTCGCCGAACGTCTGGATTTCGTTGGCCTCGTCGTCCATATCGATGTTGAATTCCTTGTCCAGCGCTTCATAAAGGTCGAGAAACTCCATCGACCGCATGTCCAAATCCCGACTCAAGTTGGCTTCCGGCGTAACCTGATCGGGTTTCTTGTTCAGGACGTCGCAAACAATCTGCCGAACCGTGGTTTCGACCTTGTCTATGTCCGCCATGCAGTTAAACCTCCTTGGAAGAATTCTTTCAGATTCTACAGGATGATAAACGAACCTGTTACGGCGCACGATTATATCAAGCCGGGAGACCTCTTTTCTACACAACGGCCGGAACGAACTAACCTGTTGTCAATCCGGCACATACGGGCCACAGCCGCCGGACCCGAATGACATTGAATCCTCCAACCGCCCCATCAGCCGATCTTCAGCAACTGCCGGGTGTACTCGGCGTTCTTTTTAAAGTCGGCCACACGGTCTTTCGACGGCACGGACGTCTCGAGCACCACCCACGCCCCGTAGTTTATGGCCGCAATGGCCTCGGCGACCGGTTCCATCTTGACCTCGCCCTCGCCGAGGTAGTGGTCGCCGTCTTTGAAGTGAATCTGGCAGATCCGGTCTGCGAGAAACCGGATTTCGCCCGGCACGTCGTAGCCGTTGTCGGTCGAGTTCCGGATGTCGTAATAGACAAGCACGGAATCGCTCTGGACACGCTCGAGAATGTCGAGGTTCTGCTGGGCGGACAGGGTGTTTTCGATGCCTAGGATAACGCCCTTCTCTTTGGCCTTGGGCGCGGCGTCTTTCAACCGCTGCACGACCACGTCCACGTCCTTTGGCTTGAGGTTGCCGTCCCCGTCGCGCAGGTCGCCCTTGCCAAAAAAGGCCAGCAGGATGACCTTTGCGTCGAGATCCTTGGTGGCGTCGATGACCTGATCGAGCCAGGCGGGCCCTCGCGGGTCGGTGGCGAGCGGGGCCGAGTTCAGCAAGCCCATGGCCGTCGACGCGGCGACTATGCCGGTAGCGGCCATTTTGTCCTTGTACTGCTTGCGCCAGTCGGCATCGGCGATCTTGAGCACCTCGGCGGGGTTGCCGGCGGAGATTTCGAGGCCGTCCAAGCCGGCGTCTTTGGCGAGGTCGATCCCCTTGGGGCTGATGACGCCGAGCGACCAGTCGCACGCACCCACGCGGATCTTCCCGGGCGCCGCGCCCGCTAATCTGCTGAAAAGAACCGCCCCGGCGATGGTCCCGGCCGAGCCGGCAAGGAACTGTCTTCGCGTAATCTTCATAAGCCACCTCACCTGTTGGGCATCAGTCAAACCGGGCGTGATCCTATTCAAAGCCGGGAGGCAAGTCAATTGCCACTTTGTCGGCGCCTGCGCCCCTGCCGCATGGCTACAGCCAGCCCCGCAACCGCAACCACGGCCAAACCCGCAGTCACCAGCAACTGAACCAGCCACCCAGGCATTTTGCTGGCAGGCTCAGGTTGCCGCGGTCGCGGTCGTGGGCCTTGAACGCCCAGTTGTTTTTCAGCAGCGGCAGCCGATTCGGGCAGAGTAACGCGGGCGTCGGCTGTTTCGTCAGGCATTAAACCGGCCGTATCAGGCGCCTGGCCGGCCGTATAGGACGCGTGGGCAAACTCGTCGATGACTTTCGCGCCGGGTGGCGGCGTCATCGTGAACATGTCGTCCGAGACGGGAACACCGGTTTCGTAAAGGTTGCACGTCCTTGTGATTTTGAAGTCGGGCTGCTTATAGTTGGGAAAGACGACGGTTTCCGCGGCGTACGGCACGCCCTTGGCGTCCTGCTCGACTCTGGTCGCCTCGTGGATCCATCTGGCCGTGAGTTGGGGCGGGTCGTCCAGGGTGTAAGAGAGGTCTTCAACGCGCCGGGGAAACCAACCGAGGGCCGGATCAAGCCACAGCCGCTTCACCTCGCGCACCTTCTCTTTTGCGTTTTCGGTAGTAGTTTCAAAACCCACACAGGAAGTCCCCGCTATCACCATTGGCTCCAGTTCCTTCACGTTGGGTTGCGCTAGAAACTCGGTGAAAGGCGTGCCGATAAAGGCAAATGAATGCGTCGGCGGAATCAGCGAGTCGGGCCGGGGCCGAATGCAGAAGATCGGCGGCGAGTCGATGTGCACGTAATACGAGATGGCTTTTTCCCCGTCGTAACAGTAGGTAGACTCACGAGCCGCAGCCCAGCCTGTTTCACCGGGGATGCCCGGCTGTTTGTTGGTAACATGGTACCGCTTCCCGTCAAAAACCCCCGTGCTCGTCGTGTGCTTGCTGGAAGGATTATCGTACTCCAGTTGGACACGAAACGCGCCTATCCGCTGTTGAAGCTGTGCGATCCCTTGCCGCGCCCGATCGAGGTTGGATTGGGCCGCGGCGCCGGCCATGCACACCAGGACTGTAAGCAAGACGGCTACGGCTTTTGTTTGCATCATGTGCCACCTCACCTTGGCAGAACAGCTATGCCTGATGGTATGCGATTGCTGGCGTCGTGTCAATGTGAATACGGAGAGACACGGACACAGACGGCGTGGCCAAGGGCGCAACCAGTTGCGGATTTTGGATTCCGCACTGAGCGGGAAAGACTGGAGGTAATTGCGGTGGGGTCGCGCTCCTGCGCGACCGAGATTCCCGTCGCTGACTTGGCCTGTGGTTCGCCGCCTCCTCCGCCGCCACCCGGTCGCGCGGGAGCGCGACCCCACCGCGCGCCTGAAAGGGCGTAAAGGTTCCACTGAGATTCTTTCGCAAGAAGACGAAAAGATGGTGGCAGCGCAGATGGGCACTCAACCGGTAGCGCGGGCGGCGGGGGATTGCCGGGGCGCGGCGAGTTTGACCACGAGGAGTTCGAGCGCCAGGTTGGCGTCGACGCCGGTGGATCGCATCATGAAATGCGTGTCGGTAATGAGCATGAGGGCGTCGCGCAGTTTTTTCACCCCGAGCTTGGCGGCGATCGGCGCCACTTTGCGCCGAACAAACGGGCTGACGGCGCGGGCGCCTTTTTCAACCGCCGCGACCTGGTATGCATTTTTCATGATCCAGTTGATGGCGCCAACGAGTTCGTCGGGATGTTTCCCCATGTCGATCAACTTGCGCAACGCGTTCAGTGCGGCGTTCGCGTCGCACGCGCCGATGGCGTCCGTCAGCGTCCACACTTGTTCCTCGGCCACGTCGGCACACGCCTTGACGACGTCCTGCTCGCGGATGACGGGCTCGTCGCCAACAAACGAGATCACGACGTTGAGCGCGTTGTTGACGTCGCTGAGGTGCAGGCCGGAGCGGCGGACAATCTCGCTGGTCGCCGCCGGCTCGATTTTCTTGCCCCTCTCTTCGGTGCGCGCCCTGACCCAATCGGCGACGGCGCTGTCGCTAAGCATGGGGCATTCAACGACCAGCCCGTGTTTGTCGCACAGCTTGAAAAACTTCATGCGCCGATCGATCTGCGACGCCAGCAGGAGCAGGAGCGTGCGGTCGGAAGCATTCTCGAGGTAGTGAATGAGCACCCCGGCTTTCGACTCAAAGTTGTAAAGTTCCGCGTTCCGCACCAGGACCACCCGCCGCTCCGCCAGAAACGGCAGCGTCTGCGCCTCGAGAACGATTTCTGCAGGGGCCGTTTCATCGGCGTAGAAGGTCGAATAGGCGAGGTCGCGCACGCTCGGATCGACGGCGGCCTCGACGACTTTCTCGATAGCCTGCTCGGCGAGGTACGGCTCGAATGTGGCTTCACGCGCTCTCGGCGATTTGTACGGGCAAAACAGGACGATCGGCGGCAGCGGTGTCTTTCCCGCCCCGCGGATCAGCTCCTTTACGTTCACGGCGTTTACCAGGGTTCGATGGTGCGGTAGAAAATATCGGAGGCCAGTTGTTCGAGGGCTTCGGAAGCCCCCTGGTTTTCTTCCATGCTGGGAAACGACCTGACCGTCGGCAGGAAATGCTCCGCGTTGCCCCGCAACCGGTCCGACGACTGCCCCGACGCACGCGTGTAAAACGTCGTCTCCCCCGACATCTGCGGGTCTTCCCAGAGCACCTTGCCGCTTTTCCTGTCCATGAGGCGGGCGCCCGCGAGCACCACGCACAGGAACTGCGTCACTTCATCCTGCTCGTCGTAGATCAGACCTTTCAGCGAGTAGTTAAGGATCACGCCATCGAGCAGGAGGTCGGCTTCCTGGTTGTTGACGACTTCGAGGCGGCCGTCGGTGATGAACTTGCGGATGACGGCGTTGGTGAGTGGCGCCTGGAGGTCATATTCGGCGCTGTAATTCCGAAATGTGTTGACGGCAATGGTCCGGTACTGCGGGTCGAGCGAACTGCGGGTCGTATAACCGCAGCCGGCGAGGCTGACGCCCGCCACAATCGCCAACACCGCTATGTACCGGGCCGTCTTCACGAGGCGCTGTTCCTGCCGAGAATCCTGTTGGCCAGCTTTGGCTGGGCCACTGGGTTTTGCTGGAGCCACTGGTTGGCTTTTTCGGCCGCGGCCGTGCCGGCGAAATCCTTCGCCGCGAGTTGATAGTAAATGCGGGCTGAATCGAAATTGCGCCGTTTCTCGTAGAACTCGGCCGTCTTCAGCCGCTGCTCGGCGATAGACTCGCGCATCTTGCCCTTCTTTTCGGTGAGATCCGCGTTCCGCGCGTCATCCGGGAACCGTTCCTTGAACTCGTCGATGGCCGTCACGGCCAGTTGGCTGGGCTGCTGGTCGTAATCGGAGGGCAGCGCGCCGTCGTAATAGCAGTTGGCCAACCCCGCCGCCGCATCGTCCACCCACGGCGAGGTCGAGTAGTCTTCAATGACGCGCTTGTACTCGAACGAGGCTTCGATGTACTGCTTGCGCGTGTGCCGGCACAGGCCAACCTTGTACTGGGCTTCGGCGGCGGCATCGGTGAACGGCTCGTTCGAGATTACCATCGAGTAGACTTCGCTGGCGCGTTTGTAGGGCCGTTTCGGCGCGAGCGTCCAGAACTTCTTGACCTGTTTCTGGCCGTCGGCGTAAAGCTGGTCGCCGATCTGGTACTGCATCTTGATCACGTCGTCGTACAGCGCGCTGTTTGGATACTTCCCAACCACCTGCTGGAACTCGCGGGCCGCCTCGATCGGTTTGCCCTGCGCCATCCGGATTTCGCCGCGCAAAAACTGGTTCTTGTCGGCGTACTCGGTGTCGGAATAGTAATCGGTGAACTTTTCGGTTTCCTGGATGGCCTTCTTAAAGTTGCCCTCGAGCATCAGGCTCCGGGCGTATTCGACCTGGAGCTCGGCGGTCTCTTTTGGCAGGCGTTTCACGTTAATCCATCGGCCGGTCTGGGGCGTCCAGGTCCATTCAGCGTATGCGGGCAAACAGCATAAGGCGGCGGCAACCAATGCAATGCAAATGAATTGGCGCCACAGCTTGTTGTTGGTGAGCATTCTTTGGCCTCCACGGTTTTGAAGCACCGGCCTCCGCGCATTCAGCCCACGTTGTGGGCCATGGGCGGCGGGACCGGAAAAATACTAACAGGAAGCGTTTACGGATAGCAAGCCGAAACTGGGTCTACCGCGGTTGCGTCAAGATATGCAGGGCGGCGGCAAAAGATCGCGCGTCTTTGCCCAAAACGTACAGGATGAGCAGAAAATGGGGGATCGTGACCGCCAGCTCTATCAGCAAAACGATGCCGCCCGTCGGCGCAAGCGGAATAAATGCCGCCACGGGTATCGTGGCGGCAAGAACGAGGTACGAAAACACGTGCGGATCACGGTTGAGCACCCTGCGCGCGGCGTTGGCCAGCCGGATAAGGTAAAAAACAATGACGACGTCGGCCAGGGTCCAGATGGAGCACTCGACCCGCATCCAAAACAGGTACATTTCCGGCGTGAATGCGTTTCCCATGGCGTTCAGCAGGGCGTCAAACATGGGCGGACTCGATGCGCCTGGCGGCCGAAGCGACCAGGGCGTATGCGCGCCACAGGATCAGCGCCGCCACCCATTCCGCCAGGATCCACACCACCCCCGCCAGGCGCAGGTACAAGTACATCGCGTTGTAATAAACCTGGTTGGCGATCCGGGCCTCGGCAAGCAGCATCTGGGCCGGCGCCGAAGCATGCAGCAGAAAAACCGCCGCCAGGCATAGTATGGCCACGCTGGGTTTAGCAGGCCTTTCTGGCTTGGATGCCACCGGCCTGAGGAGAGCCTTCAGCGCCAGATACCCGCGCAAACCCTGGTAAACAATGGCCAGTTCCAGGGCCACCCACGCCGTAATAAAACCGCTCCAGACGGCCAGATGAACCCGCACCCGGCCGATCAGCAGCGCCGTCGCGTTTTGCGGCAGGGGTGCGAGTGCATTAACCACGTGCCGGCCAAGGACTATCGCTGCAAGGACGAGAAAAGCGAAACACCAAGCCCGCGCCCGGCGTTTTTCATTGTCCTGCAGCTCAAGACGCGGCGGCAGGGGGCGGGCCTGGATGTGCCGGCGCGCCGCAATCATCATGAACAAAATGGCCAGTTCCGCGCCGATCCAGAACAACCCAGCCGATTCCAGCCCTGCCGTGCGAAGGATTTGGCTGTAAACATCGCGCATGGCGCATTATGTGCCGCAAGATACCGGCCGGGCAACCACGCCTCATTCCCTTGGCGCGCCCGCCGCTTTCATCGGTCTGATCCGACCGATCCGTCCGATCCGACCGATCGGTCCGATGAGCCCGAAGGCCCGGCGCCTCCGCAAAGAGCTATAATCTAGCCATGAGCAAACCCGGCGTAGTCAGAGTCGGCACCGCGGGCTGGTCGTTCGAGGACTGGAAAGGCATCGTCTATCCAAAGCCGGCCCCGAAAGGGTTTCACCCGCTCGAATACATGTCGCGTTTCTTCGACACGCTGGAACTGAACGTAACGTTTTACCGCCCGATCCCGGCGGGCAATGCCAAGGCCTGGATGCAAAAAGTAAAGGGGAACCCGCGGTTCAAGTTCACGGCGAAAATGTGGCAGCGGTTCACCCACGAGCGCGAGATCGAGCCGGCCCCGGGCGAGGTGCGCCAGGTGCGCGACGGAATGGACCCGCTGCTGCACGAGGGCAAACTCGGCGCCGTGTTGCTCCAGTTTCCCTGGAGTTTTAAACGGACACCCGAGAACCGGGTGTGGCTGGCCCGCCTGATCGAGACGTTCCACGATTACCCGCTCGCAATCGAGGTCCGCCATTCGTCTTGGAACCAGCCGGACGTGTTCGAGGGCCTTGCCGAGCGGCGCGTCGGGTTCTGCAACATCGACCAGCCGCTGTTCCGCCACTCGTTGAAACCCAGCGCGGAGGTCACGTCATGCGTCGGCTACGTCCGCCTCCATGGCAGGAACTGGGAAGACTGGTTCCGCGACGACGCGGGCCGCAACGAGCGGTACGATTACCTCTATTCGGAAGAGGATCTCAAGCCGTGGCTCGAGAAAATCGAGCAGATCCGAAAACAGGCCAGCGAGGTTTACGTCATCACCAACAACCACTACAGAGGCCAGGCCGTCGTCAACGCCTTCGACATCCAGCACGGCCTCGGCAAAACCGAGTTCGTCCTGCCCCAGCATTTGGTGGACGAATACCCCCGCCTGAAGCGCCTATTGAAGTAGATAGTGTGTTGAAAATCAAGTGATTTTTGCGGCAACAGGTTTCTTTTTGGGACAAGTTTTCCACAGGGGGTCATAGGCTCGTCCGGAAACGACAATAGCGCGCATGAGCACGATAAGCTTGCGCATAAGTGCCCC
>DATKVG010000192.1:0-8239 GCA_035530195.1 Bathyarchaeia archaeon
GTTTGCGAGCTCGAATAGCCGGCGGGCATGCCGGATCGGGATGAGCGTGTCGTCGGCGCTGTGGATGATGAGGATTGGGGCGCGGATTTGGGCGATTTTGTCGTCGTTTTCAAACCGGTCGCGCATCAGGAGCTTCACGGGAAAAATGTACAACCGCTCCTGGGCCACTTGCGGCAATGAGCAGAATGTGCTCTCGAGGATAACGGCGCCGGGAGTCACTTCCGTGGCCAACTGCACCGTCGGTCCACCGCCGACCGACCGGCCCACGAGCACAATCTTCTCCGGCGGGATATTCTTCTGCTCCGTCAGGTATTTCCATGCGGCGCGGATATCCTGGTAGCAGCGGCGCTCCGACGGGTGGCCGGTGCTGCGGCCGTACCCGCCGTAGTCGTAGACCAAAACGGAAAAGCCCAGGTATTTAAAATCATTGGCGACTTCAAACCAATCGGAGATATTTCCTCCGTTGCCGTGCGAGAACAGAACGGCGCCGCAAGCATCCTCGACGGGAATGAACCATGCGTTGGTGAGGCGGTCTTCAACCGGCAGCATGACATCTTCATACGCGAACCGGTATGGCGGATCGGATGGCACACGGTCGATAGTACGTGATGCAGGAAATATCAACCAACGCTGGACCAGAAAAAGCACCATAACAAAGAAGGTGTAGATCACCAAGAAATGCGTCAGTGTTCGCCGGGCAAATCGACGCCATTTAGCGGCACCAGATGCCGGATTCTCGGCAGGGTCAGGCACGTTAGTCACGCTGGTCACTCCAACAGTATCCTGCAACATTTTAGATTATTCAAACATCTCTGGCAAAGGGCGCAAAAACAAAGGCCGACATCCTCAATCCGCCTCGTCTGCTATACTTCATGCCTATGTCCGATCAGCCGACAGTAACATCGTCCGGGCGCATCGAGCTTGCCGAGAAACCCTCGCGGCGGAAGAGCCCCGAGGAGTTCCTCGAATCGTTCGACCTCTCGACCGTCCCCCCGGCGCCCGGCTGCTACATCATGTACGATGAAAAGGGCCGGCCGATCTACGTTGGCAAGGCCAACAACCTGCGCGCGCGTGTCCGCACGTACATCACGGAGCGCGACTCGAGGTACAGCGTCAAGTTCCTGATGCGGCGCGTCGCCCACATCGAGTTCCTCGTCACCACCAACGAAAAAGAGGCCCTGCTCCTCGAAAACAGCCTCATCAAGCAGTACAAGCCCCGGTACAACGTCCGCCTCAAAGACGACAAGACCTACGTCAGCCTCCGGCTCGATGTCCAAAACGAGTTCCCCCGCCTCACCGTCGTCCGCCGGTACAAAAAGGACGGCGCACGCTATTTCGGCCCCTACTCGAGCGCGCAGGCCGTCCGCGAAACGCTCCGCCAAATCCACCGGATCTTCCCGCTGCGCCGATGCTCGGACAACGTCCTGCGCAACAGGACCCGCCCCTGCCTCTATTGCCAGATGGGCCAGTGCATGGGACCGTGCGACAACCAGGCCGACCGCGAGGCCTACCTTGAGATGGTCGAGCAGGTCATCCTCGTCCTCGAAGGCCGCAGCGGCGATGTCGAGAAGCGCCTCATGAGCCAGATCCAGCAGTACGCCGGCCGCCTCGAGTTCGAGAAGGCCGCCCAGGCCCGCGACCGGCTGGCCGCACTCAAAAAGACTATCGAGCGCCAGCGGACCGTCGCCGTACCCGGCGAAGAAGACCGCGACGTGTTCGGCTATTACGGCCACGGCCGGTTTACCGAACTGCAGGTGCTCTTTTTCCGCGGCGGCAAACTGCTCGGCGGGCGGTCGTGGACGTTCCACGAGCGCGAGATGCCGCTCGACGAGCTCGTTGCCTCGTTCATTCTCCAGTACTACTCGCAGCCGGCCGCCATTCCCGCCGAGGTGCTCGTGCCGCTCGAAATTGAAAGCGCCGACACACTCGCCGAGATCCTTGCGGAAGAGCGCGCCGCGCGCGTCAGCGTTCACTGGCCGCAACGCGGCGAAAAACGCGCGCTCGTCGATCTCGCCATGCGCAACGCCGAGAGCAGTTTCAAAGAAAAACAACTCGCCGAAGCCGCCAATCGCGACCTGCTCGAGCAGGTCCGCCAGACGCTTCATCTGCCCAAAACGCCCAACCGCATCGAATGCTACGACATCTCGACCCTCCAGGGTGAGCGGCCCGTCGGGTCGATGGTGACGTTCGAGGGCGGTGAGCCCGCCAAAAACCGTTACAGGCACTACGCCATCAGGTCCGTCGAGGGCCAGGACGACTATGCCATGCTGCGCGAGGTGCTCCTCCGCCGGTTCAAGCGGGCCGTCGAGGAACACGACCTGCCCGACCTCGTCCTCATGGACGGCGGCAAAGGCCAACTCAACGTCGCCACGACCGTCTTAAAAGACCTGGGCCTGGAAGACGTGCCCGCCGCGTCCATCGCCAAGTCGCACCCGGAAGGCGGCGAAGCGTCGCCCGAGCGGTTTTTCATCGCTGGCCGGATGAACCCGATCATCCCGCCACAGCACGGGCCGGTCGTCCGTCTTCTCGCCCGAATCCGCGACGAGGCACACCGTTTCGCTATCACGTACCACCGCAAAAAACGGTCAAAAGCCACCCTCAGAACCGCCCTCACCGATATTCCCGGCGTTGGTCCCAGGCGGGCAAGATTGCTCTTGAACAAGTTCGGTTCAGTTGCCAGAATAAGGGAGGCCACGGCGGAACAAATTGCGGGAGTTCCCGGGTTCAGCAAAATGCTAGCGGAAACCATCCTCGCAAAGCTGAAGGAAAACGAAAAAACATGAGCGAAAAACGGGGACTGAGCGAAAAACGGGGACTGGCTCGCTTTTTCCGGCCCGTAGGCGGTTTGCGAAAAAGCGTGCCTGTCCCCGCTTTTCGCGGTCCGGAAACAACGACATCCATCCGATCGGTCCGCGAGTCTGACCCAGATCTAAGGAGCAAAACATGATCATAGCAGCATGGGTGATTGGCGGCCTGATTGTCGTCGCGGCGCTGGCGTGGCTGGGGCTGTACCGGCTCGGCACCCGGATGGGCCAAGTCCACGCCGACGAAGTCCACATGGTGGTGACGCCCGACCTGTGGCGAATCCGGCTATGCCGCTACAAATCCAAAAAAGGCGCCGGCGAACCCGTTTTCTTCTGCCACGGGTTTATGTCCAACCAATTCAACTTCACCTTGCCCGACGGCGAGGCCATCGTCGATTACCTTACCCAGCGCGGGTACGACTGCTGGACCATCGATCTCCGCGGCAACCTCAGCTCGGTGGCGCCGTATGGCCGCACGTACGACGATCCCACCATGGATGACTACCTCCTCAAAGACATTCCCGCGGCCCTCGATTTCATCCGCAAGACTACCGGCTTGCCACGAGTTCACTGGATTGGCCACTCGATGGGCGGCATGCTTTTCTACGCCTACAACGCCACATTCGGCGGCGCGAAAATCGCCAGCGCCACCACGCTCGGCTCGCCCATCGGGTTTGAGGGGCTCGATTTCCACAATCCGGGCCTAATCCTTTGCCTCCGGCGGCTGATTGGCCGCTTGGCATCCCGCGGCGTGATGCGCGTCCTGCTGTCCCTGTTCGTCCGCCTCAAGCCCCGCGTCACGCTGGTGCCCGTCGCGTTCTCGAACCTCCACGCCGCCTTCTTCGATCCCGATACGTTTTTCCTGGCGGCCGACACACCGCCCATCAAAGTGGCGGAGGACCTCGCACAGGCCGCCATGCTCAAAACGTGGATGGTCAACAATGGCCAGATCGACGTATTCGCCTCTCTGCGCCGCCTCCACACGCCCCTGTTCGCCATATTCGGCGCCGCCGACCCGCTCGTGCCTGCACAAACCGTCGACGCGTTCTTCGAGAAAGTTACCGCGCCCAACAAGAAAATGCTCCTGCTCTCGAAGGACAACGGGTTCGCAGACGACTACAGCCACCTCGACCTCGTGTTCGGCAAAGAAGCCCCGGGGGAAGTGTTCCAGCCCATAGTCGATTGGCTCAAGGCCCATCCCGTGGCCAAACAGGCTCTGAAGTCGGATACCATTCAACCAAAGCTGCGGGCGCCCAGGAAAAAGCCCCCCACGAAGAAAACCGCCGCGAAAAAGGCGGTCGCGAAAAAACCGGCCGCCCGAAAACGCGGCGCAAAATCGTAACTGGAAGAGGGGAGACGCATCATGAAACGGTTGGCACTGTTGTTGATGGTAGTTATTCTGGCCGCGGCGAGCGCATCCGCACAGGACGTATGGAGCACCGCATCGGCAAACGGCGAGGTCGCCCGCCAGGCCTTTCTCAAGTGCTGGCGGTTCGTCGACGGGTGGTTGCAGGCCTCCGACCCCGCGAGCGGCCTGATCCCGCGCAACCTGACTGACGGCCCGTTCTGGAACGCAAAAGATTCCGCCGCCGATAACTATCCGTTCATGGTGCTGACCACCTACTTCACCGACCGCGCCCTGTTCGAAGGCCGGATGAAAGACATGCTGGCCGCCGAGCAGCGCCTCTGCAACCGGCTGGACCGCCTGCCCGACGATTTCCTGTTTGAAACGCAGACGTTCCGCACGCCGAAGTACAAGGTGGACGACCTGATTTTCGGCGCGGCCGAATACGTCAAGGATGGGCTCCTGCCCATCACCGAACTCCTCGGCCCGAGCCCGTGGTCGGAGCGGATGCTCGGGTTGCTTGACGACATCTGGACGCACGGCACGATCGACACCGAAGTCGGTCGAGTCCCCGCCGCCTCGCACGAAGTCGCAGGCGACCTCATGCAGGGCCTCGCGCGAATGTACTGGATGACCGGCAACGAAACGTATCGCGAGCACGCCTTCCTCCTCGCGGACTACTTCTTGCTCCACCACCTGCCCACCGAAGCCGATAAACTCCGCCTCGACGACCACGGGTGCGAAGTCATTAATGGGCTTTCCGAGGTCTATTACATCGCCTCGAAAAAGGCCCCCGAAAAACACGCCCAATGGCGCGTGCCCATGCACAAAATGCTCGACCGGATTCTCGAAGTCGCCCGCGATGAAAACGGCCTGCTCATCAGCCTCGTCGAGCCAAAAACCGGAAAGTCCCTCACCGAAGACAAAACCGACAACTGGGGTTACAACTATAACGCGTTCCTCGTCGTCGCCGAAGCCGACAACGAGCCCAGGTTCCGCCAGGCGGTCGAGTTCGTCCTGTCCAACCTGCTCAACAACAAAGATTACAAATGGGAGAACGGCGGGTCCGACGGGTACGCCGACTCGCTCGAAGGTGGCCTCAACCTGATCAACCGCCTGCCCATCCCGCAGGCCGTCCAATGGGCCGATTACGTCGGCGCCATCCTCTTGGCCAAACCGCGCGACACCGGCGTCATCGAAGGCTGGCACGGCGACGGCAATTTCGCACGCACCGCGCTGATGTATGCGTTCTGGAAAACGCAGGGCGGCTACCTCGAACCCTGGCGCGCCGACCTCCGAATCGGCGCCGCCGTCGACCCCGAAGGCTACACCTGTTTCCAGGTCGAGGCCGACTGGCCCTGGCACGGTAAACTCCGGTTCGACGTCCCGCGCCACGACGAGTTCATGCACATGCCGTCGGACTACCCGCGCCTCAACCAGTTCCCACAATGGTTCACGGTTCCCGCCGGCGCGACCTTCACGACGCCCACGGGAACTGTCCCGGCGGCCGATCTGCGCCAGGGCGTCCCCGTAGCCGTCAACAAAGATAAGCCATTCAGAATCTGCCTGAAACGCCAGGACTAGCGCCGGCCTTTTCCAAGTTCCGCCAGGAATTCGGCCGGGAGTGCGGCGGTTTTGGATGTGGGGCCTTAACCGGCTGAGAGACATGCCTCAATGATACGGTTTTATCGCGTGGTGGATGCGGCAAGGCCGATGGAACGGCGCCGCCTCGCCGCCGCACAAGACATCTACCAGCGCGCGTTCCCCGCCTATCCCGCATACGCCCAGAAAATCGCCGACCTCGTCCGCAAGCCGCAAAAGCGCGATTTCGAAGTCATTCTGCTCGTCGCCGAAGGCGCCAAGGCGCGCGTCCGCGCATTCAGCCTCAGCTTCTATTTTCCCGAACTCCGCGCCGCCTACCTGGATTACATCGCCAGCGACCCCGCTCGGCCCGCTCGAGGTATCGGCGGCGCGCTCTACGAGGCCACCCGCGAACTACTCGTTGTTAAAGGCGCCCTGGGCATGTTTTTCGACGTCCTCACCGACGACCCCGAAAAGATCAAACCAACCCAAAACCTCAAGGAAAACATCAGCACACTCCGGTTTTACGAACGTTACGGCGCACGGCCAATCATCGGCACACTCTATGACGTAATCCCCACCGTCGCCAACCGCGGCTATCTCACCTACCTGGTCTACGATCCCCTCGGCCGTACCGGCCCGCTCAGCCGCCCTGAACTCAAACGCGTCATGACGCGCATCTTTCGAAGCAAGTACGCCATGCCACCCGATCACCCCGACGTCAAACAGATAGTCGGCTCGATACGCGACAATCCCGTGCGCCTGCGCCCGCCGCGGTACCAGCCGCCGCGCCGCACCAACGTCGAACGGGGCCTACTCAAACTGGCGCGGCTCGTCGTGATCAGCGAGGAACACCGGATTCACCACCTCCAAGAAAAAGGATACGTCGAGCGGCCCGCGCGGGTTGCCGCGATTCTAAGCGCGCTCGAAGACCTGCCCGTCGATAAGGTGGCCGCACGCCGGCACTCGATCGCGCCGGTGATGCGGGTTCACGACCCCCGGCTCGTCCATTTTCTTGAAAAAGCCACCGAACAACTCACGCCGGGCACGTTGCTTTATCCGGACGTGTTTCCGGTGCGGCAGGCCGCGCGCCTTCCCCGTGCCTGGGAGATCCAGGCCGGTTACTTCTGCATCGACGCCTCGACGCCCATCACCGGCAACGTGTTCAAAGCCGCCCGCGCCGCCGTCGATTGCGCGCTCACCGCCGCCGACCTCGTCCTGGCCGGCGAACCCCTCGCGTACGCGTTGTGCCGGCCGCCCGGCCATCATGCCGGCCGTAGCACGTTCGGCGGGTTTTGCTACCTCAACAACGCCGCCATTGCCGCCAACCGCCTCGCCGAAAAAGGGCGCGTCGCACTCCTCGATATCGACTACCACCACGGTAACGGCACCCAGGAAATCTTCTACGACCGCGACGACGTCCTGTTCATTTCGATTCACGGCCACCCCGAAGTCTCCTACCCCTACTTTTCCGGGTTCCGCACCGAACGCGGCGCCGGCAGGGGACTGGGCTATACGCGCAATTATCCGCTGTTCCCCGAAATCGACGACGCGGCGTATCTGCGCGTCCTCGACGACGCACTCAAGCACGTGCGCAGGTATAAGCCGGACTGGCTGGTGGTTTCCGCCGGTTTCGACACCATGGCCGGCGATCCTACGGGAAGGTTTGCCGTTACGCCGCAGGGAATGCGCCAGATTGCACAGCGGTTGGGCCGCCTCAAACTGCCCACACTCGTCGTCCAGGAAGGCGGATACAGCCTCACCAACCTCCGGCGGGGCGGAAGAATGTTCATCCTCGGGCTGGCCACCGGACTTTTTGAAGCCTGAGCTTTTTTTCAGGCCATTCCGCGTGATCGGCCGAATAAAATCCCGCCATTAATTTTATATTGCAGCATAGACTCATCTGGTATATAATGCTGGCAGGGAGCGAAGGGGTCCAAAGGAGGGTGAGGTTATGAGGAAGGGTGTGCAATATGCTTTATTCCCGGTGGCCGTCCTGCTGTTCTTGCTGGGCTGCCCTCTGGACCCCGGCGACGAACCCGCCGGCGATTATCGCGACGAAATGCGCGCGCTCGTCGAGTCCATCAGCGCGTACGCCAAATCCGGCCAACCCGGGTTCCTGATTGTGCCGCACAACGGCGAAACCCTGCTCACCGTCGACGGCGCCCCAACCAGCCTACCCAATATCGCCTACGTCAATTCCATCGACGGCCAAGCCCGCGAAGACGTCTTCTACGGGTACGTCGAAGATGACGCGGCAACGCCCCCGCCCGAGCGCGATGCCATCCTGGCCATGCTCGACTGGGCTGAGGCGCAAGGCATCCAGGTCCTCGTGATCGACCATTGCACCACGTGCAGCCGCGTTGATACGTCCTACGCAAGGAACGCTGGCCACGGATACGTCTCGACCGCCACGTGCCGCGGCTCGAACGCCATACCGTCTTATCCGCCCCAGCCCTACCACGTCAACGCCAACGACGTCCAATCGCTCGCCGACGCTTGTAACCTT
>DATKVG010000193.1:0-2843 GCA_035530195.1 Bathyarchaeia archaeon
GAATGAGGCAAGATGGAAAGGAACGGTGACCGCGGGTTCATTCCGCTCATAGCTGGCCAGTATTGCTGGCTCGGGTCACTGCCTTATCGTGTTTATGAAAACGAGCACTCAGGTTTGCGGGGGGACTTCGGGTGGGCGGATTGGGGCGGTTGGTGGGGCGATGTTTGGGATGGCGTCGAGCTTTACGAGAATGGGTTTTAGCGGCTGGAGTGTTGCGGGGAATGAGATGTCTTGGCCGTGGATGAGGTCGCGGCCGGCCATGGTGCCGCCGGCGAGGTGGCATTCGACGGGCGTTTTGCGGAGGTTGATGCCGTAGAGGTATGCGCTGCCGTTGTGTTCGACGTAGCGGGTTTTGATTCCTTCGAGTGGGTATCCGAACGGGTTGATGGCTCGAGGGATCATTGGGAGTGTGCCGAACGAGATGACGGCGTCCATCGAATGGAGGTACTCGGTGGGGAGGTTCTGGCCGCGGAGGAGTACGGTCCGCGGTGTCGTGGTGATAACGTCGCGGCGGGATTGGCCGTGCTCGTCGAACAGTATGGGTACGCCGGTGCGGATCACGGCGCCATCGTTCTGTATGTAATTCTTTATCTCTGTGAAGGTTGCGTCTTTTACGGCAGGCGTCTCGGGCAGGACGAGCACGCTGATTTTGGCCAGTTCGCCCTCGAGGATCTGGTCTTCGCTGATGAAGCGGACGTTGTAGCCGCCAAACGACGTGCCTTCGTAGGCGAATTTGACGGATTCCAGGAACGGGTTTCCGCCGTTGAAGATTTTGGAGGGCATGCTCCACAGGATAGCGACCTCGGCGGGTGCGGTTTGAAACGCGGCGACCACGTCCGCGAGCCGGTTGAGGTCGATCGATGCGGTGACGTAGCCATCGAGGCAGTCGGGCATGGCCATCCAGTCGTCGAGGTTCAGCATCGAGGCGTTTAGGCCGGCCATGGCGGCTTCCCACATGGCGGTGTGGACGTAGTCGAACGTGCAGGGCTGGGCGGGGTCGTACGGCGGGATGACGCCGTCGCAGAAGTTGACCAGCGGCTTGCCGGGCGCCAGCGACCGCAGGAGCGTGTACAACAGCGGCTGCTGGGGATAACCGATGGCGTAATGGGCGTCATAGATGGAATTTGCGGCCCCGCAGCCAATCAGGTCGAACAGGCCGCCGACCGCTTCCCGGTCCAGCCCAAACTGGGATTCGGACTTCTCAAGGATATCGCCGCCAAACGCGGCGGACAGCGGGGTGTCGCCGGCGAGCGACCGTGCAAATGCGGTCATGCCCTGGAGATACTGCGTGCCCAACTGCTGGTGGTACGTCTGCCAGTCGTACTGATAAGCGGCTTTCTCGATATACCGGTCGGACCGTAGAAACCGCGGGTCGCCGGCATCCCAACCGGTGGCAATCTCGTCGACCTGGGAGAACAATGATCGCCAGCCCTGGTTGAGCGCGTGCCGGTCGGGGTAGATGGCCTTCGCGTAGGCGATAAACCCTTGGCGGACGTCTTCGCCCAGGAACCTGAACTGTGGGGCGGTGGCCACAGACAGGGCCGCGACGGCTTCATGCCCGGCCAGGTACGGGATTGCCGCGCGGAAATGGCGCTCGATGAGTTGGCGTGCTTCGGTCCGGGTGATGTTGACGCGGTTGAGGACGGGATCCATGAGGTCGGGCCATTGCTCGAGAGCCCAGCCGGGGAGGTCGGTTGGAGCCAGGGCGACAAACAGGCCGATGTTGGTTTCCCGGGCCAGGTTGAGGACCGGATCGAGCTGCGCCTGGAAATTGGCGTCGGACGCCTCTGCGGCAAGCGTGTGTTTTGGAGCAACCATGATGCCTGCGGCGTTGAGCCCGTAGCTGCGCAGACGGCGCAACTCGGCGGCGGGGCGGTTTTCGCCGAAGTTCTTGCCAAACAGGAATGCGGGCCGCGCACCGGCGTAGACGACGCCATCTTTGAACTGAATATGAGCCGAATCGGGTTCGGGGACGGGCTGCGCGGATTCGGGAAGTTGGTTGAGGAACGCGATTTGTGCGCGCAACGCGTTGGCCGTGGCCAGGATGTACCGGATGAGCCGGTCGCTGGTCCGCCAGGGGTTGGCCGCCAAACCCTGACGCATGTAATTGGCGCAATCTTCGGCAATCGCCGCCCGAGCAAGGATATACGGCGGTTTTTGCCCGGCGGCTTTGAGCGCGCGGACCCCTTCGAGTACGGAAGCCAGTTTGGCCTGGGCCTCGTCAGCCATGGCAACCAGTTGCGACCGGCTCATTTTCTTGACCAGGTACTCGCGGGTCGTTACCAGCAGCCGGGGCAGTCTCGAGACCGTAAAGGTGGCCTTGTACACGCCCGGCGGCACGGGGGCCGTATCCCAGGCAAGCGTATAGGTGGTAAATTCTTCCCCGATATAGACTTGAACCTCGTCCGTATGGAGCACGGCGCCGGCCGAGTCGGTCACGGCGAGCGTGAGGAAGGCGGTGCTGAGCACGTCGGTCGTCTTGAGGTCGCATTGAAATATGAAGGGCAGCAGCGCGTTCTGCTCGGCGTCTATTTTCACATTGACGAATACGCTTTGCCCTGTATCGGGGCCGGTCTGCTCGATCCAAACCCGTTGTTCGTCAACGGGTTGCGGCGAGGGGCGGAGCGGGTCGAGTTCGGGCGGGCCCAACGGGTCGGCCGCGAATGCCGCACAACCCGTCAACGCGGCCGCCAGATACGCAAACGAAAACACCCCGGCAAAAAACCTGCGGCGCAGCATAAACACTCCCTTTCCCTCGCTGGAACAAAACGAAAAGCCGTCCCAACAGAACAGCCTTATTCTAGAATCCCCGGGTGCGCGTGTCAAAACTCTAACGCTGCCTG